>JBDTIW010000126.1:0-6785 GCA_039936215.1 Caulobacteraceae bacterium
GCTCCGGGGTCGGCGACCTACACCGTCACGTCCTCGGCGAACCAGACCGTGGACGATATCCAGACCTGGGCCAACGCGACACTGGCGATCGGGGCGGGGACGTTCGCGGCCACCAACGCCAGCGGCCCCGGGATCAATGCCGGAACCATAGCCGTCGCCGACGGCGCGACGTTTTCGGCCGGCGGGACGCTGGCAAACGCCGGCGTCCTCGAGCTGCTGGGGACGAGCAAGGGCGCCGACCTGCGGATTGGCGCGGCGGGTCTGGTCCTGACCGGCGGCGGCGAGGTCGTCCTGGCCGATTCCCTGGCCGCGCCTTTTCAGCCCTGTCCACCGAAGTATTCCATCGACAAGGTGATCGGCCCCTCGGGAGCGACGTTCACCAACGTCGACAACACCATCGTCGGGTCCGGCTATATTGGCCCGGCGGCCAACGCCACCTTCGGTCTCGTCAACGAGGCCAAGGGCGTCATCGACGCCTCCCTCGACACGGACCTGCTGCTGATTTCGCTTGGAACCATCGTCAACGGCGGCCTCTTGGAGGCGACCGGGGCCGGCGGTCTCTACATCGTTAGCTCGACCATCGACAATGCCTCGGGCGGCGTGATCGGCGCCGATGGCGGCACGGTCTACTCCAGCTATTCCAGCTTCATAGGCGGGACGTTCGTCTCCTCCGGACGCGGGCGCTTCTATTTCGACCATGGCCCTAGCGTCCTGGACGGCGCGACGGTCGGCGTTCTGACGAACCGGGCCAGCGTTTTCGTCAGCGATGGCGCGACCCTCACCCTTGAGGGCGCCATCGACAACCTGGGCCAGATCGCGGTCGCCGTTCCCACGAGCTCCCGGTCTTCAACTCTGATCGTCGGGGCGGCTGGCGCGACCCTCACCGGCGGCGGCCAGATCCTTCTGCAAGGGACCGGCTTCGACACCCAGATCACCGCCGCCGTGGCCGGCGCGATGCTCGTCAATGTCGATAACACGATCTCCGGCCAGGGCCGGATCGGGGCCGGCGCGCTCAAGCTTGTCAATCAGGCCGGCGGCGTGATCGACGCCAACGGCGTCATCGGCGTCGATCAATTCGGCGTGCTCACCCTCGACACCGGCGTCAACACCATCGCCAACGCCGGGCTGATCGAAGCGGGCCCATTGGGGTTTTGCATCATTGCCGGCGCCCTGGAAAACACCGGGGTTCTGGAGGCGGCCGGCGGGACCCTCATCGTGGGCGGCCCCGTCATCGGCAAGGGCTCGGCGACCATCGCCGGCGGCAGGCTGGATTTCATCGCCGCCTTCAGCCAAGCCGTGGCGTTTACCACGGGGACCGGCGTTCTCGAACTTGGCCGATCGCAAGACTACGCTGGCGCGATCTCCGGCTTTTCCAAATCGGGCGGGGCGGCGCTCGATCTTCGCGACATCGGGTTTGTGAATTCCACCGAAGCGACGTTCAGCGGCGCGGCCTCGGGCGGAACGCTCACCGTCACCGACGGAACCCACACCGCCCATATCGCGCTGACCGGCGACTACCGTGGCTCGACCTTCGTCGCCAGCAGCGACGGTCACGGCGGGACCAACGTGGTCGATCCCTCTGAAGCAAGTTCGGCGCACCGGTTCATCGCGGCGGCGGCGGGACTGGGGGCGGGGGTTGGCGCGGATGTGAGCGTGATCCGCGACGCTTGGCGAACCCGTCCGCCGATGCTGGCGCGGCCGGAAATCGCGGCGGCGTAGGGCGTCATTCCTCCCTCCCCATCATGGGGAGGGTGGCTCGGAGCGGAGCGACAAGACGGGTGGGGAGCGCCGAAACCTTCCAGGCGCCAATGATATGCAGGAATCAAAAGGCGGATAGCCTGAAACGTGCAGGTCGCGTCAGCACTCCCCGCCCGTCTGCTCGCAAGAGCTCGCATCCACCCTGCCCATTGGGGGAGGGAGGGGCAACTTGAAGACGATGGCGCCGAACGCGGGGAGGCGGGTGGCGTCGGGCTCTTCCTCCATCCCGAAACGCGCCACGACCTCGGCGCCGGCCGGCGGGGCGTAGTCCGTGGCATGTCCGGCCAGTTCGAACACGCACAGCAGCGTCTCGCCGGGAACCGACCGTTCGAAGGCCAGGACGCCAGGCGGCGCGTCCAGCACGGTGGCGGCGCCCAGGCGCAAGGCCGGCGAGGCTCGGCGAAGGGCGATCAGTTTGCGGGTGAAATGCAGCATGGAGTCGCCGTCGGCCTCCTGCACATCGACCGCCAGGGGCCGATGGTCGGGATCGATAGGGAGCCAGGTGTCGGCGGTGGTGGAGAAGCCGGCTCCCGGACCTTGCGCGGTCCAGGGCATGGGGGTGCGCGCGCCGTCCCGCCCGGATCCGCCGGCGTAGGCGGCGATAGCGAAGGGGTCGCGCAGGCGCCCGAAGGGGACATGGGCTTGGGGAAGGCCCAGTTCCTCGCCCTGATAGAGAAAGATCGTGCCGCGCAGGCACATCAGGGCGGCGAGGATGGTCTTGACCTGCCGGGGGTCGCCGGAATGGGCCAAACGCGTGGGAAAGCGCGGCACGTCGTGATTGCCCAACGACCAGGACGGCCAGCCGTCGGCGCCGCCCCATGCCCTCAGCGCATCGGCGAACAGCGCCGGCGTCGCGGCCGTCGCCAGCAGCAGGTAGAAGCTATAGGCCGTATGCAGACGATCTGGTCCGGCGACATAGTCCTTCTGCCGCGCCAGGGGCGGATCGTCGACCACCTCGCCCACGCTCAGCGCGCCGTAACTATCCAGCAGGGCTCGCAGACGGCCGAGAAAGGCCAGGGCCTCCGGTCGCGAGCGGTCGTGGACGTGGCGCTGGAATCCGGTTGGCAGGACGGGCGGACGGTCATGCGGCCGGACGGGATTGTCGCGCAGGGTGCGATCCTGAACGATGAAGTTGATCACGTCGAGGCGAAAGCCGTCCACGCCCCGGTCCAGCCAGAACCGCCCGGCGTCCAGGATGGCGTCCTGGACGTCGAGATTCCAGAAGTTGAGATCCGGTTGCTCGGCAAGGAAGTTGTGGAGATAATATTGCCGGCGCCGCGCGTTCCAGGTCCAGGACGGGCCGCCGAAGCTCGCCTGCCAGTTGTTGGGCGGCGAGCCGTCCGCCTTGGCGTCCGCCCACACGTACCACTCGGCCTTCGGATTATCTCGCGAGGACGCGCTTTCGACGAACCAGGGATGCGCGTTCGAGGTATGCGACCACACCTGATCGATGACGACCTTCAGGCCAAGCGCGTGGGCGCGGGCGACGAGCGCGTCGAAGTCGGCCAGGGTTCCGAACAGCGGATCGACATCGCGATAGTCGCTGACATCGTAGCCGAAGTCCTTCATCGGCGAGGGAAAGAAGGGCGAGAGCCAGATTCCATCGACGCCGAGGCTCGCCACATGATCCAGCCTGGAAATGACGCCGGCCAGATCGCCCACTCCGTTCCCATCCGCATCGGCGAAACTGCGTGGATAGATCTGATAGATCACCGCCCCACGCCACCAGTCGGCGCCGAGCCCGGAGGGGTCGCCATGTTCGTCGGCGGCTGCTTGTCGATCCATCGGCGCCATTCGCTTTCAAGAGGCTGGTGGACTTTGCTTGTCCGCACGCAGGACGGGAAGCAATCCTAAATCTCCGCCGCAGCCCGTTCGCCGCTTTGCAAGGCGCCTTCCATATAGCCCTGGAACTGGAGGGAAGTGTGTTCGCCGGCGAAGTGGAGATTGCCGGCGCGCTGGGCTTCGACGCCGGAGAAGCGCGTGAACTGGCCGATCCGGTAGTAGCTGTAGGCGCCCATGAGGCGCGGATCGGTATTGCCGTCCTTGTAGTAGGCCAGGCGTGGGCCGGCGCGCCACGCGGCGGTGAGGCCGGGAAAGATCGGCTCCAACTCGGCCAGGGCGTCGGCCACCATGGCGGCGGGGGCCGGCCCTTCGTCCCGGTCGCCCAGGCCGTAACGCGCCGCGAGGTTGGCGCCGGCCGCGCCGCCAGGAAAAGCCGAATAGATCGAGACGGCGTCCTCGCCGCGGCTGCCGGCCTGGAAGCAGGAGGCGTCCCAGCCGGCCCCGATCGGCCGGTCGGTGAGCTGGGAGCCGGAATAGCCGTCCACCTGCCAGGGCCGGCCGGCCACCTGGACGAAGATCTTGGCGTTCGACCCGAGCCGCAGTTCGGCGATCTGGGTGCGCTTGAGGGGGCTGAGCGGAACGCCGGTGAGATCGACATCGCGCAGGGTGGTGGGCGGCAGCGTCAGCACCACATGGTCGGCTGGAACGTCCACGACGCCCGCCCCGCGCTGAAAGGCGCAGACGAAGGTGGTTCCGGTCTGTCTGACCGCCAGAAGCCGATGGCCAGCGTGGATGGCGCCGGAAGGCAATTCCTTGACGAGGCCGGCGACGATCTGGTCGTTGCCGCCTAGCACGGTGAATTTCTCGTCGGTCCCGGCCAGCAGAGGGGTCTGGCGGAACTGGTAGCCGCTGCCGGCGCTGGTGTTGAAGCCGAGCAGGTAGATCAGGTTGAGGGCCGACTGTTCTTCCGGTGGGCCGCCATATTCGCTGATCACGTCGGCGGCGCATAGGGCCCCCAGCGGTCCGGCTATGCCGCCCGGCACATACCGCTCGATCCAATCGACCACGGATATGTGGTCCCACGCCCGGGCGGTGGGCGAGGCATGGCGATAGTTGGCAAAGGGCGCCTTGGCCACCGCGTCGCGGAAGAGGTCCCACGCCCCGTCCCGCCATGCCATGTTCAGCGCGCCCTGCGTATAGCGCTGGCCGTCGAACCAGGCGGTGTCTTCTGTCTTTCCCAAGGTGGCGTTGGCGTTGGCGAGGGTCAGGCCATAGAGGCCGGCCAGGGTCCGCATGCGCCTGTGTTCCGAAGAGATGAACTGACCGTGCAGCTCGGCGACCTCCCCGGCGGCGAAGACGCCGCGCAGGCTATGTACCCGGCCACCCACGCCGTCGGCCCATTCATAGACCTCCGAGGCCAGACCCCGTCCAGTCCACAGGTTTTGGGCGCAGCTCAGGCCCGCCAGGCCGGCCCCGACGATGACAATTCTGGGCGCGCCCACCGCCCGGGCGCGCCGGGGCGCGGCCGCGAGGGTCCCCACCGCCGCCGCGCCGATCAGCAGCTGGCGCCGGGGCAGGTTCGAGGCGCGTTCAGCCCGCTCTCCAGTAATTTCGTCCATCGGTGCGCCGCGGGCGGCGGCCTCGGCGCAGGCGGCCTGGGCTTCGCGAAGCATGCCGGTCAGGGGGGAATGGAACGATCTTGCCATGGCCGGCAGCCCCTGTCGAAACAGCGAGAATCCATCATTCCAAGCGCCGCCAGCCGTGTAAAGATGGGGGTTCATGCTCGACCAGTTCGACGACCGGCTCGATCCCACCTTTGCCCCCATCGATCGCGGGGTCCTGATCGCGCGGTTGAAGAGGATATTGCCGGGCGAGCGGCTGATCACTCAGAGCGAAGGCATGCGGGTCTATGAGAGCGATGGGCTGGCGGCCTATCGCGGCCTGCCCGGCGTGGTGGCCTTGCCCGACACCACGGCGGAGGTCTGTTCGATCCTGAAGGTCTGCGCCGAAATGGGCGTGCCGGTGGTGGCGCGGGGGGCGGGGACCGGGCTTTCGGGCGGCGCCCTGCCCTTCCCCGGCTGCGTGCTCCTGAGCCTGGCGCGGTTCAATCGCATCCTCGAACTCGACCCAGAGGCGCGCATCGCCCGCGTGCAGCCGGGGGTGCGCAACCTTGCCATCTCCGAGGCGGCGGCCCCGCACGGCCTCTTCTACGCCCCCGACCCCTCCTCCCAGATAGCCTGCAGCATCGGCGGCAACGTGGCCGAGAACGCCGGCGGGGTGCATTGCCTCAAATACGGCCTGACGGTTCACAACATCCTGGCCCTCAAGATGGTGATCATGGCCGGCGAGGTGCTGGAGATCGGCGGCGAAGCGCTGGACGCGCCGGGCTTCGATCTCCTGGCCTTGATGACCGGTTCGGAAGGCCTGTTGGGGGTGATCACGGAGGTGACGGTGAAGCTGCTCCCGGCGCCCGCCCACGCCCAGGTCCTGCTGGCCCCCTTCGCCGATGTTCGACACGCCGGCGAGGCGGTGGCCGCCATCATCGCGGCGGGGATCATTCCGGCCGGCCTGGAGATGATGGACAATCTCGCCCTCACCGCCGCCGAGCGGCATGTCAACGCCGGCTATCCGCTGGACGCCGCCGCCATCCTGTTGTGCGAGATCGACGGGGCGGAGGCGGACGTCGCCGCCGACCTGGCCCGCGTGGCGGCGATCTGCCAGGCGGCGGGCGCCGAGGAGGTGCGCCTGGCGCGGGACGCGGCGGAGCGGGCGCGCTTCTGGGCCGGGCGCAAGGGCGCGTTTCCGGCCATGGGGCGCCTGGCGCCCGACTACTATTGCATCGACGGCACCATCCCGCGCCGGCGGCTGGCCGAGGTGCTGGTGGAGATCGCCGCCCTGTCGGCGGCGCACGGTCTGCCGGTGGCCAACGTCTTCCACGCCGGAGATGGAAATTTGCATCCCCTGATCCTCTACGACGCCAATGCGCCCGGCGAGATGGAGCGCGCCGAGGCCCTGGGCGGGGCGATCCTGGAGCTGTGCGTGTCCGTGGGTGGGACGATCACCGGCGAGCATGGGGTGGGACGCGAAAAGATCAACCAGATGTGCGTTCAGTTCACGGACGATGAGGTCGAGGCCTTCGCCGCCATCAAGGCCGCCTTCGATCCCGCCGGCCTGCTCAACCCCGGCAAGGCCATCCCCACCCTGGCCCGCTGCGCGGAGTTCGGGGCCATGCATGTGCATCGGGG
>JBDTIW010000127.1:0-8790 GCA_039936215.1 Caulobacteraceae bacterium
CAACAGCCTTAAGGAGCACAGCCTATTCGCCGTCCCATGCCCGCGCCGCCGTCCAAGGACGGTCCGCGCATCAATGACGAGATCCGCGTTCCCCGCGTTCTGCTGATCGATCAGAACGGAGAAAAACAAGGGATCATGCCCACCTCGGCGGCGCTGGAAGCGGCCGTGGAAGCGGGCCTGGATCTGGTCGAGGTCTCTCCCACCGCCGATCCGCCGGTGTGCAAGATCCTCGATTTCGGCAAGTTCAAGTTCCAGGAACAGAAGAAAAAGAACGAGGCGCGCAAGCGCCAGAAACTGGTCGAGGTGAAGGAGATCAAGCTTCGACCCAACATCGACGTTCACGACTACGAGGTGAAGGCTCGCGCCATGCACCGCTTCTTCGAGGAGGGCGACAAGGTCAAGGTCACTTTGCGCTTCAGGGGCGGCGAGATGCGCCACCCGGAACTGGGCATGAAGCTGCTGCAGCAGGTCCGCACCGACTTCGACCCGGTGGCCAAGGTGGAATACGAGCCGCGCATGGAAGGCCGCCAGATGATCATGATCCTCGCGCCGAGGTAGGCCTTCCCGAGGTTGCCAATGGTCGAACGCCCCCTCCGTCCCGGCGCGAGAAAGAGCGCCGCGCCACCTCCCCCGCTTCGCGGTGGAGGATTGAAGGAAAGGCGGGCGGTTTCAATACATTCAATCCTCCCCCGTCCTCTTACGGGGGAGGGGGACCGCGAAGGGGTGGAGGGGGCGTTCGGCTACGCCAAGGCGATCCATTGGTAGGCCCGCGAACCTCTGGCTAGACTTGGTTCGCCAGTCCAATTTTTAATCGACCCTCCGGGTCTTCGACAGCCAGACCGGGGCCGCCGCGCACGTTCCATCGCCATAGCGCCACGCAGTTTCCACCCGGACTCATGGCCGATGGATAGCGGACGCCATCGAAGCGCGCCGCTCGGAGACGCAACGCCGCGGCCTGGGTCGGCGCGACGCCGTCTCGAAGGCAAGCCGCCCGCCAACCGTCGCCGCCTAGATCAGCCGGGATGTCGAAACGGTCTTGCAGCGCCGCGTCTCGCGCGTCGGCCAGCTGGGCGCCGGTGAGGCGCAGATGCGCGACCAGCCCCGGATGCTGGGTCAGGCCCTGATTGTATTCCGACCAGGCGGTGGTCAGTTCGAGGGCGGCGTAGATCGCCGGCAGGCCGACCGGGTTCCAGCGCCCCCCGAAGCGTGACGCGCCTTCCCCGGAGAGCGGACGCCAACTCCAGGCCGGGACGTAGACACGCCAGAGGTCGTAGTCGGCCGTCGGTATCGGCGGCGGCCTAGGCGTAGACACCGGCGCGCGTTGCTTCGAGATAATCGAGCACCTGCTGGGCGCGCCCTTCGGTGACCAGATCGCGGGCGGTCTTGCCGCTCCAGCCGGGGAGGGGCTGGTGCTTGAACCACAAGGTCGCCCGATCGAGCGTTCCGCCCATCTCCGCGGCCATGATGAGGATACGCGCCACCGGCGAGAGGGCGCGGTCGGCCGCCGACGTCGGAGGACGGCGGCTCAAAGTCGCGCGCGAGGCGCCGACAATGGCGGCCAGCTCGGCCATGCCGATATGCAAGGTCGCGGCGATCCTCTGCGGCGACAGCATCGCCGAGTCCGGCTCGGCCAGATCGGCGACATAATTTTGCGCATGAGTGCTCATAATGTGCGCAAGATACGCTTCGGCGCGGCGAAGCGCAAGCGCTTGGCGATAGGATGACGGTTGTTTCTCAAGTGCGGCGCCCAGGCCGCACCGGATGGCCAATCGACGCCTCCAAGCTTCCAACGTCTCCCCGCTTCATCGAAATAGTCCTATCCCCGCCGCCATGCCGGAACACTGGGACGAGAAGGGCGCGCGCCGCGCGCTCGTCGTGCTGCTCATCGTGGTGTTCATCAACATCGCGGGCTTTGGCGTGGTCATTCCCCTGCTGCCCTTCTACGGCCGCGCCTTCCACGCCTCGGCGTTCCAGATCGGGGTGATGTTCTCGGCTTTTTCGGCCGGGCAATTCTTCGCCGAGGCGTTCTGGGGACGGCTGTCGGACAAGATCGGCCGCCGGCCGGTGCTGATCGTCACCATCTTTGGCACGGCCGCCGCCTACGCCGCCCTGGCCTTCGCGCCCAATATCGCCGCCGCCTGCGCGCTTCGCCTGGTGGGCGGGCTGATGAGCGGCAACATCTCCACCATCCAGGGCTATCTGGCCGATGTGACGCCGCCCGCCGAGCGGCCGGGGCGCATGGGCCTGCTGGGCGCGGCCTTCAGCATGGGCTTCGTCACCGGTCCCGCGCTCGGCGGCCTGTTGGCCCGGCCGGCCGACGGGGTGGCGGGATTTCATCTGCCGCTGCTCACCGCCGCCGCCCTGGCGAGCCTCGCCGCCCTGGGCGTGGTGCTCTTCGTGCGTGAGACCCGCGCCGCCCATCACAGGGACCTGCCGCCCACCCCGCGCCTGGAGTCGCTGGCCGAGGCGTTCGGTCATCCGGTCATCGCCCGCGTCCTGATCATGAGCTTCATCGTCGTCTCCGGGTTCGCGGGGATCGAGGCCACCTATGGCCTGTGGACCCAGGCCAGGTTCGGCTGGGGTCCGCGCCAGATCGGCTTCGCCTTCATGGCCATCGGGGTGACCGGGGCGCTGGCGCAAGGGATGATCACCGGCCCCCTGGCCAAGCGATATGGCGCCGCGCGCGTGCTGGCCGCCGGCCTGGCCCTGGTGGGAAGCGGCATGGTCGTCCAGTTCGCCTCCCCGAACTGGCCGGTGGCCATGGCCGGGTTGTTCGCCGTCGCCTTCGGACAGTCGCTGACCTTTCCTAACATCGCCGCCCTGATTTCCCAAGAAGCGCCGGCGGGGCGCCAGGGCGAGATGCTGGGCCTGAACATGGCCGCCAATTGCCTGGCGCGGTTCGGCGGCCCGCTCTACGCCACAGCCATCTTCGCACAGGTGTCGATCGGCGCGCCGTTCGCCACCGCGGCCCTGCTGATCGCGCCGGCGTTGTTTCTCGCCATGCAGGTGGCGCGGCTGACCCGGGCGTCGCCATGATCGCCCAGGCCCCGGCCGGGGCGGCCGGTCGATCCGGCGCGGCCCTCTACACCCTGCTGTCGGTGATGTTCATCAACATGATGGGCTTTGGCATCGTCGTGCCGCTGTTGCCCTTCTACGCCCAGTCCTTTCATGCCCAGGCTTGGCAGATCGCCCTGATCTTTTCGGCCTATTCCATCGGCTCCTTCTTCGGCGAGCCGTTCTGGGGGCGCCTGAGCGACCGGATCGGACGCAAGCCGATCCTGATCTCAACCACCATCGGCAACTGCCTGTGCTACGGCCTGCTGGCCTTCGCCCCCAACATCTGGCTGGCCTTTCTCATCCGCCTGCTGGGCGGCCTGGCGGCGGGCAACGGCTCGGTGGTGCAGGGCTACATCGCCGATGTCACACCCATGGAAGAGCGGGCCGGGCGCATGGCCAAGCTGGGCGCGGCCTACAATATCGGCTTCATCCTGGGGCCGTTCGTCGGCGGTATGCTGGCCAAGACATCGGTAGGGCCGATCGGCTTCCAGATTCCCTTGCTGGTGGCCTCGGCCTGCGGGGCCGGTTCGGCCCTCGGCATCGCCTTGGCGGTCAAGGAAAGCCGGTCGCGCCGCCCGCCGGAGACCAACCCCAAAAGCCGCTGGGTAATGTTCGGCTTCGCGGCCCGCCATCCGGTGATCGGGCGGCTGATGCTGCTGACCTTCGTGGTTGGCTTCGCCTTCACCGGCATCGAATCCATCTTCGGCCTGTGGGCCCACCACCGCTTCGCCTGGCAGCCCCGCGATGTGGGGCTGTGCTTCGGCATCGCCGGCGTGGCCTCGGCCTTCGCCAACTTCTTCATCACTGGCCAGCTTTCGCGGCGGTTCGGGGAAACGCGGATGCTGGCCCTGGGCATGGCCGGCACGGTGATCGCCATCGCCCTGCAACCGCTCACCGACGGCGGCTGGTCGACCTACGCTCTGATGGCGGCCGCCTCCATGGCCTCCTCGATCTCCTTTCCCAACGCCTCGGCCCTGCTGTCGGGGGCCATCGATCCCGACAGCCAGGGCCAAGTCATGGGCCTCAGCAACGCCGCCGGCGCCTTCGCCCGCGTCGCCGGCCCCCTGGCCGCCGGCTTGGTGTTCGCCGGGATCAGCGTCAACGGGCCGTTCTTCATGGGTGCCTTGATCGTGGCGCCGGCGATTGCGCTGGCCGTGTCGGCGGGGAGGGCGGCGGGAAGCGACCTTGCCTCGCGGCGGTCTTTGCCCTAATGACCGCGCCTTCGTTCGAGCCGCCTGGCCACACGGCATGCCAGGGCGGCTCTGGAATGCGATTCTCAAAGAGGACGGCGACCAGCACCGGCGCCGAAGCGAAATGCCCAAACTGAAGACCAAGTCAGGCGCCAAGAAGCGCTTCAAGATCACCGCGACCGGCAAGATCAAGGCCGGCGTGGCGGGAAAGCGGCACCGGCTGATCAGCCATTCGGCCAAATACATCCGCCAGCAACGCGGCACCAAGGTGATGAGCCCCGCCGATTCGCGGACCATCAAATCCTTCCTGCCCTACGGCCTTTGATCTTTTAGGAGCGTCAACACACCATGGCCCGCGTCAAACGGGGCGTCACCGCCCACGCCAAGCACAAGAAGGTCCTCGAGCAAGCCAAGGGCTTCTGGGGACGGCGCAAGAACACCATCCGCGCCGCCAAGGCGGCGGTGGACAAGGCCGGACAGTACGCCTACCGCGACCGCAAGGTCCGCAAGCGCTCGTTCCGGTCCCTGTGGATTCAGCGCATCAACGCCGCCGCCCGCACCGAGGGCATGACCTATTCCAGGTTTAGTCACGGCCTCGAGCTGGCCGGGATCGATGTCGATCGCAAGGTCCTCTCGGACATCGCGGGAAACGATCCGGCCGCCTTCAGGGCCATCGCCGACAAGGTCCGCGCCGCGCTGGGGTGACGCGAGCGACAAGCTCCTCCCTCCCCTTCATGGGGAGGGTGGCTTCGAGCGCTTGCGAGAAGACGGGTGGGGGAGACCGACGCGACATCGATGCAGGCGCGTTTCCCCACACTTCCCCACCCTGGCCGCTTCGCGGCCTGTCCCTCCCCACAGAGGGGAGGGAGGAAGACCATAGGCCAACCGCCATGACCGATATTTCACCGCTCGAATCCGATCTCCTCGCCCAGGTCGCGGCGGCGAACGATCTCGCCGCCCTCGACGCCGTGCGGGTCGGCGCGCTGGGAAAATCGGGGACGATTGTCGTCCTGCTGAAATCGCTGGGCGCCATGAGCGCCGACGAGCGGCGCGTCCAGGGCCCCGCGATCAACGGCCTGCGCGATACGGTCGCCGCCGCCATCGCGGCACGCAAGGCGAGTCTCGAAGCGGCGGAACTCGACGCCGCCCTGGCCGCCGGACGGCTGGACCTCACTCTTCCCGCCCCCCCACGCCGCGAGGGCTGCGTCCATCCGACCATGCAGGTGATGGACGAGATGATCGCCATCTTCGCCGAGTTTGGGTTTTCCCTGGCCGAAGGGCCGGACATCGAGGACGATTTCCACAACTTCACGGCCCTCAACTTCCCGCCCCGCCACCCGGCGCGGGAGATGCACGACACCTTCTTCTTCCAGCCGGGTCCCGATGGCGAGCGCAAGCTCTTACGCACCCACACCAGCCCGGTGCAGGTGCGCACCATGCGCCAGGCCAACACGGCGCCCCCGGCGCCATGGATCGCCGCCGGCCAGGCGCCGCCGATCCGCATCATCTCGCCGGGGCGCACCTATCGCAAGGACAGCGACGCCACCCACACCCCGATGTTCCACCAGATCGAGGGCCTGGTCATCGACCGGGACATTCACATGGGCCATCTGAAATGGACCCTCGATCAGTTCATCGCCCGCTTCTTCGAACTGGAAAGCGTGGCGACCCGGTTTCGCCCCCACTATTTCCCCTTCACCGAGCCCTCGGCGGAGATGGACGTGCAATGCGACACCTCCGGCGGGACGGTGAGGATCGGCCAGGGGCGCGAGTGGTCGGAAATCGTCGGCTGCGGCATGGTCCACCCCACGGTATTGCGAAACTGCGGCATCGATCCCGACGCTTGGCAGGGCTTCGCCTTCGGCTTCGGCGTCGATCGGCTGGGGCGGCTCAAATACGGCATGCCGGACCTGCGCGACATGTTCGCCGCCGACACCCGCTGGCTGGCCCACTACGGCTTCTCCGCCTTCGCCGCCCCCAATCCCGCCTCGGGCCTGAGCTAGGGGTGGGGGCATGAAGTTCACCCTTTCCTGGCTCAAGGAACACCTGGAAACCTCGGCCAGCGTGGCCGAGGTGGTCGAGGTCATGACCATGGCCGGCCTGGAGGTCGAGCACGTGGAGGATCCGGCCGCCAAGCTCGGGGCTTTCACCGTGGCGCGGATCCTCGAAACCGTCCAGCATCCCAATGCCGACCGCCTGCGGGTGTGCCAGGCGGACACGGTCGATGGGGTGAAGGAGATCGTCTGCGGCGCGCCCAACGCGCGGGCGGGTCTTGTCACCATCTACGCGCCGATCGGGACCCATATTCCGGGCTCCGGGATCACCCTGGAGCCTCGGGCGGTGCGGGGCGTGGTCTCCAACGGCATGCTGTGCTCGGCCGCCGAACTTCGGGTCGCCGAGGAGTCGGATGGAATTCTGGAACTCGTCGACCTGCCGGTGGGAACGCCGGCCGCGCAGGCGCTCGGCCTCGAAGCGGTGATCGACTTCGAGGTGACGCCCAACCGGCCCGACTGGCTGGGCGTGGCCGGGGTGGCGCGCGATCTGGCCACCTCCGGGATCGGCCGGCTGAAAGACCTTACCATCAAACCAACGCCCGGGGCCTTTCCCTGCCCGATCGATATTCGCCTCACCGCCCCCGAAGCCTGCCTCGCCTTCGCCGGCCGGCTGATCCGTGGACTGACGAATGGCCCTTCGCCGGCCTGGCTGCAACAGCGTCTGCGGACCATCGGGCTGCGGCCGATCAACGCCCTGGTGGATGTCACCAACCTGATCACTCACGACCGCGCACGGCCGCTGCATGTCTATGACGCCGCCAAGTTCGCCGGCGGCTTCATCGAGGCCCGCTTGGGCCGCGAGGGTGAAAGCGTCGAGGCGCTGGACGGCAAGACCTATGCGGTAGGCCCTGGGATGTGCGTGATCGCCGACGGCTCGGGCGCCATAGGCCTGGGCGGCGTCATCGGCGGCGTCTCCACCGGCTGCTCGGAAGCGACCACGGAGGTGTTCATCGAGAGCGCCTGGTTCGACCCTATCGTGACCGCCCAGACCGGCCGCGACACCGGCATCGTCTCCGACGCCCAGTACCGCTTCGCCCGGGGCGTCGATCCGGCCTCTCTGGTCCCGGGAATTGAACTGGCCACCCGCCTGATCCTGGACCTGTGCGGCGGTGAGGCTTCGGACGTCCGCCTGGCCGGAACGCCGCCCGCCCCGCCGGCCGCCATCGAGTTCGAGCCCGCCTATGTGGAGCGTCTGTCGGGATTGAAGGTCTCCGACGATCGGGTGTGGTCCATCCTCGCCGACCTGGGGTTCACCCGCGAGGCCGGCCGCCTCCAGCCGCCCTCCTGGCGCCGCGACGTGGAGGGCAAGGCCGATCTGGTGGAGGAGGTGGCGCGCATCGTCGGCTACGACGCCCTGCCGGACGACCCTTTGCCCGAACTTCCTCGACCTATCGGCGGGGTGCTGACGATCCGCCAGGCGCGCATCCGGACCGCGCGGCGCGCGCTGGCGGCGGCGGGCTATCAGGAGGCCATCACCTTCTCGTTCATCGCCCGGAAGACGGCGACGCTGTTCGGCGGCGGCGAAGCGCGGCTGGTGCTGCAGAACCCTATCGCCGCCGATCTGGACTGCATGCGCCCCTCGATCCTGCCGGGCCTCATCGAGGCGGCCGGCCGCAACGCGCGGCGGGGCTTCGCCGACTGCGCCCTGTTCGAAATCGGCCCGGTGTTCGCCGGCGACGAGCCCGCCGACCAGCGCACCGCCATCGCCGCCGTGCTCGCACCCCACGCGCCAAGGCGCTGGGACGGGGCGGCGCCCGAGGACCTCTTCACCCTCAAGGCGGACCTCATGGCCCTGCTTGATGAGCTGGGCGCGCCCGCCGCCTCGCTACAGGTCGTGCAGGATACCGATGCATCCTGGTGGCGTCCGGGACGCCGCGCGCGGCTGCAACTGGGGCACAAGGCGGTGCTGGCCGCGTTCGGTGAGATCCATCCCGCCACCCTCAAGGCCCTGGACGTGGAAGGGCCAATCCACGCCTTCGAGCTGTGGATCGACGCCATCCCCGAAGCCAGGAAGAAGGCCGCCAAGACCCGGCCTGCCCTGGTTCTCTCGCCCTTCATGCCGCTGACCCGCGACTTCGCCTTCGTGGTCGCCCGGGAAACCCCCGCCGGCGATCTGGTCCGCGCCGTCCAAGGCGCCGACCGCATCCTGATTGCGGGGGCGCGGGTGTTCGACGTCTATGAGGGGCCGGGCGTGCCGGACGGCGCCAAGTCGGTGGCCGTGGAAGTCACCCTCCAGCCGCGCGAGGCGACCCTCGCCGACGCCGACATCGAGACCCTGTCCGCCAAGATCGTCGCCGCCGCCCACAAGGCGGTGGGGGCGAGGTTGCGAGCCTGACGCGGCAACAGCCTCCCTCCCCTTCACGGCTACGGCATGCACGGAAGTGAGTTGTGATCACGACGTCGCCGCTGCTTCTTGATTCCCATGGCCTGATTTAGCTGATTCATCGGCTCCTGGTGATTTACGGAGGGCCGGTATGATCGGGTTCAGT
>JBDTIW010000128.1:0-7732 GCA_039936215.1 Caulobacteraceae bacterium
GTAGGCGATCGGCTCGCTGGTCTGGTGAATCGGGAAATCGTCACCCTTGGTCAGGGCCATGGGAAGCTCCTTTGCGCCGGCGGTTTTGAGCGTAAGGTCCGGACAAAGGTCATGGCAACAATGACGGAGGGTCAAGCATGGGATGGGATCGGCGCGCCTGGATGATGCTGGCGGCGACCAGCGGCCTGATCTCCGTCCTGGCCGGCGCCTTCGCGGCGCATGGGGCCGCCGATCCGGTCGCCAAGGAACTGCTGAAGACCGGGGCGAGCTATCAATTCATGCACGCCCTGGCGACCGTCGCCTGCGCCGTCTTCATCGACGCCGGCGCGCATCGGGCGAGGCTGGCGCCGGGATTTTTCCTGGGAGGCACGGTCCTGTTCAGCGGCTCGCTCTACGCCCTGGCCTTCGGCGCGCCGGGCTGGGTGGGCGCCGCGACCCCCCTGGGCGGGGTAATGTTTTTGCTTGGATGGGCGGTGCTGGTCTGGGCGGCGGGCGACATCGATTCTATAGCTGGCCATCCGCGAGACTGAAGGAAGCCCCATGTCCGCCCTCGATCGCCTGATGCCGCCGGTCAACCACGCCGACACCAATGGCATAGGCATCGCCTACTACGACGTCGGGCCAAAATCGGGCGTCCCGGTCGTCTTCTGCCACGGTTTCCCCGAACTGGCCTTTTCCTGGCGCCATCAACTTGCCGCCTTCGAGGCCGCCGGGCGCCGCGCCATCGCGCCGGATCAGAGGGGCTATGGCCTGACCTCCCGCCCCGAGGCGGTGGAGGCCTACGACATGGAGCATCTGACCGGCGATCTGGTCGGCCTGCTCGATCATCTTCAAATCGACAAGGCGATCTTCTGCGGCCACGACTGGGGCGGCATCGTGGTCTGGCAGATGCCGCTCTATCACGCCGATCGCGTCGCTGGCGTCATCGGTCTCAACACCCCCTTCATGGCCAGGGCCCCGGCCGATCCCATCGCCATCATGCGCCGGCGGTTCGGGGAGGACATGTATATCGTCCATTTCCAGAAACCCGGCGATGCCGACGCGGTGCTGGACGCCGACGTGGCCAAGGCGATGAGCTTCTTCCTTCGCCGCCCGCCTCCCGGCGCGCCGCCGGCGACCGGCGGGCTGGCGCTGAACGACCCTGAAACCAAGACGCCGGTCCAGAGCTTCGCCCTGATCAAGATGCTCGAAGCCTACAATCCGGCCTTCGATCCCAGGGAAACTTTCCTTACCGACGACGAGATGGCGGTCTTCGTGGAAACCTTCCGGCGCACCGGCTTCACCGGCGGCGTCAACTGGTACCGCAATTTCACCCGCAACTGGGAGCGCGCGGCGGGCGTCGCCGACAAGGTCGCCGTTCCCTCGCTGATGGTGATGGCCGAGAAGGACGCCGTCCTTCCCCCCTCGGCCGCCGACGGCATGGAGGCCTTTGTGCCCGATCTGGAGAAGATGTTGATCAAGGACAGCGGCCACTGGACGCAGCAGGAAAAGCCGGACGAGGTCAACGCCGTCATCCTGGACTGGCTGGACCGACGGTTTCCCAAATGACGGGCGGCATGGACCGCGCCGCGCCCGCCCCCGATCCCGCCTCGACCGCCGGCCGGCGCGGTCTTTATGGGGAGAGCGAGCCCTTTGCCAGCGGCTGGCTGCCGGTGGAAGGCGACCACGAAATCTACTACGAGCAATGCGGCGCGCCCGGCGGAGCGCCGGCGGTGGTCCTGCACGGCGGCCCCGGCGGAGCGATCAACGCCACCATGCGGCGGTTTTTCGATCCCGAACGCTGGAACGTCACCCTGTTCGACCAGCGCGGCTGCGGCAGGAGCCGGCCCAACGCTTCCCTCGACGACAACACCACCTGGACCCTGGTGGAGGATATCGAACGCCTGCGCCGCCACCTGGGATTCGAGACCTGGACGGTGTTCGGCGGCTCGTGGGGATCAACCTTGGCCCTGGCCTACGCCATCACCCACCCCGAGCGGGTGGCCGCACTGGTCCTGCGGGGCATCTTCCTGCTCACCCGGCGCGAAGTGGCGTGGTTCTATCAGGACGGCGCCTCGATGCTGTTTCCCGACGCCTGGGCGGGGTTCCTGGCCGCCATTCCGCTCGCCGAGCGCGGCGACCTGATCGGCGCCTATCACCGGCGCCTGACCAGCCCCGACCGCCGCGTCCAGGCCAGAGCCGCACAGGCCTGGAGCCAGTGGGAGGGCGACACCCTGTCGCTTCGCGGTCCGCAAGGGCGCCCGCCCAAGTTCAACGAGACCGACTTCGCGGTCGCCTTCGCCCGCATCGAATGCCACTTCTTCGTGAACCACGGTTTCTTCGCCGAGGACGGCTGGCTGCTGAAGAACATCGGGGCCATCCGCCACATCCCGGCCTGGATCGTCCAGGGTCGCTTCGACGTCGTCACCCCGCTGGAAAGCGCCTGGTCCCTGAAGACCGCCTGGCCCGAGGCGAAGTTCAACCTGATCTGGGACGCCGGCCATGCGTCCACCGAGCCGGGTATCGTGGATGGGCTGGTGCGAGCGACGGACGAGGCGCTGGGGGGTTTTTGATTCCTCCCTCCCCCAATGGGGAGGGACAGACGGCGAAGCCGTCGGGGTGGGGAGTGGTGAAGCTTCCCGGGTCCGGGTGATCGGCGATACCAAGGCGGGGCCGGCCCGATTTCGGCGGCTTCACCACTCCCCACCCGTCTTCTCGCAGGAGCTCGAAGCCACCCTCCCCATTGGGGGAGGGAAGGAGCGGATCAATCAAACCAGCGCCCCGCTTCCGCTGGTCACCTCGCTGTAGCGATGCACCCGCACCGACAGGACCAATGCGAAGCCGATCATCATGGTGATCATTACCGTGCCGCCGAAGGAAAGCAGCGGCATGGGGACGCCGACGACGGGGGCCAGGCCCATGACCATGGCGCCGTTGATCAGGACGCAGAGGGCGAAGGTCACGGTGACGCCGGCGGCGGCCAGGCGGGCGAAGTGGCTGTGGGCGAGGGAGGCCATGCGCAGGGCCATGAAGATCACCGCCGCATAGACGACGAGGACCGAGACGCAGCCGACGAAGCCGAACTCCTCGGCCAGGGACGCGAAGATGAAGTCGGTGGATTTCTCCGGCAGGAAGTTGAGCTGGCTCTGGGTGCCCAGGCCAAGGCCCTTGCCGAGCAGCCCTCCCGAGCCCAGGGCGATCTTGGACTGGATGATATGATAGCCGGCTCCGGAACGGTCGGCCTCGGGGTTGAGGAAGGTGAGGAGGCGGGCGCGCTGGTAGGCCTTGAGGGCGAACAGGAACACGGCCGGGAGAACCGCGCCCAGGCCCACCACGCCGACGCTCACCAGGCGAAGGGAGAGGCCGGCCAGGATCATCATGACGCCCCCGGTGGCGACGATCAGGAGGGCGGTGCCGAGATCGGGCTGATGGGCGACCAGGGCGGCCGGCGCGCCGATCAGGGCCACGGGGACGAGCAGCCACCAGGACAGCCTCGCCTTGGCGGCCGGCAGGGTGTGGTAGAAGCGCGCCAGGGCCAGGACGAGGCCGATCTTGACAATCTCCGAGGGCTGGATGCGGATGTGGGCGATATCCAGCCAGCGCTTGGCGCCCATGGTCGAATGGCCGACCACGGCCACGGCGAGCAGCAGCAAAAGGCCAAGGGCGTAGGTCGGATAGGCGGCGGCGAACCACGCCCTTGGATCGACCATGGCCAGGGCGATCATCAGCAAAAAGCAGACTGCGAACAGGGCCATGTGCTTCCACGCCCACGGCGACCAGGCGCCGCCGGCGATGGAATAGAGCATCAGGGCCCCCGCGCCGGCGATGGCGGCCAGCAAAAGGCAAAAGGTCCAGTCGATCTGGGCGAGCTTGACCGGCAGGCGGTCGCGCTCGCCCTCGCGGGTGATGGCCGGCGCAGTCACGCCGGCGCTCCGCCCGGATCGGGGGTGGGTGGCGGCGGGGCGGCGCCGGGCGCCCGCTCGTCCCCATCCGCCGACGGCGGCGGCGCCTGCGTATCCGGCAAGGGCTGGACGATGCGGGCGCGCACCTGCGGGTCCTTGAGCAGGGCGACGCGCAGGAGCTGGGCCGCCTTGGGGGCGGCGGCGTCGGCCCCGAAACCGCCATGCTCGACCAGAACGGCGATCGCATAGCGCGGATCATCATAGGGGGCGAAGGCGACGAACCAGGCGTGATCGCGCAGGGCCCAGGCGCCCTGCGCCCCATGCTCGCCGTGGCCGCCGGCGTAAGAGCGGGCCTGGGCGGTGCCGGTCTTGCCGGCCATCTTCACCGGACCCAGGCCAAGCTGAGCGGTCCCGTAGCCGGTGCCGCCCACGTCGTTGGCCACCGAGGCCATGGCGGCGCGGACGAAGTCCAGGTGTTGCCTGGCGACCGGCAGATCGCCGACGATCCCCACGGGCGGCGGCGTCGCGCCGCCGATCGAATGGACCAGACGCGGTTGGAGGGCCTTCACGCCATTGGCCAGGCGCGACACCATGACCGCCAGTTGCAGAGCGTTGACGCTCACATAGCCCTGGCCGATCCCCATGCTCGGCGTCTCGCCGGGGTGCCAGACCGGATCGTGAGGAAAGGCGCGGCGCTTGTAGGCGGTATCCGGAATGAGGCCGGGCTTCTGCCCCGGAATACCGATGTCGAAGGTCTGGCCGAGGCCGAAGCGGCGAGCCATGGCGGCGATCCGGTCGGGGCCCGTGGCCAGGGCGGTCTGGTAGAAATAGATGTCGCACGAGGTCTTGATGGCGTCGTGCATGTCCAGCGTGCCGTGCGCCTTGTCGCAATGCCACACCCGCCCACCCCAGGCCCAGGCGCGGTTGCAGGTGTGGGTGGTGGCCGGATCGATCCCCTTTTCCAGGGCGGCCAGGGCGACCATGGTCTTGAACGTGGACCCCGGCGGATAGGTGGCCGTCAGCGCCTTGTTGAACAGGGGCTTGCGGTCGTAGTCGGCCAGGGCGCGGTATTCCGGACTGGTCAGGCCCTTGACGAAGCGGTTGGCGTCGAAGCTGGGGGCCGAGAGCAGGCACAGGACATCGCCGGTCCGGCAATCGAGCATGACCGCCGCGCCGCTGTCCTCGCCAAACACCTCCAGGGCGCGGTTCTGGATGTCGGCGTCGAGGGTGAGCTTGATCGGAGCGCCGGGAATGGAGGCGATATCGCCGGCCGGATCGTGGCGCACCACCCGGCCCTTGACGTCCACCTCGACCTTGCGCGCTCCGGCGGTCCCGCGCAGCGGCAGGTCGTAGGCCTTCTCGATCCCCTGCTTACCGATGCGAAAACCCGGGTTGAGCATGATCGGCTGCGCGTTGGGGCCGGTCTTGGCGATGTCTCTGGCGCTCACCTTGGCCACATAGCCGACTACGTGGGCGAAGGCGGCGGCGAAGGGATAGACCCGCACCTCGCCCATGTCGGCGGTGACGCCGGGCAGTTCTGGGGCGCGCACATTGATGGCCGAGAACTGATCCCAGGTCATGTCCTCCATGATCGCCACCGGGGCGTTGCGTGGCGCGGCGGCGATGTCGGCGGCCAGGCGCTGGCGGCGCGCGTCGTCGATGGGCAGAAGGGTCGAGAGCCTGGCCAGGACGGCGTCGATGTCGGTGTGCTCGTCCTTGGCCAGCAGGAGGCGAAAGTCCGGCCGGTTGGAGGCCAGCACCACGCCGGAGCGATCGACGATCAGGCCGCGCGGCGGGGCGGTGAGCAGGAACTCGAACTCATTGTGTTCCGAGGCCATCTGGTAGCGCCCGGCCTGGAGAAGCTGGAGGCTGACCAGCCGTCCGCCCAGAGCCAGCAGGCCGCCGCCGGCCACCGCTCCGAACAGGAAGGCGCGCCGGTGGAACAGGCTCTGACGCTCGTTGACGTCGTCGAAATAGATGGTGGGCCTGATCATCGGAAACGCGTGTCCGCGTCTTCGTAGCGCTCGATCAGGCGATTGGCGAAGGGAAACAGCGCCGCGGTGACCAGAAACTGCCAGGCCACGCCGACCAGGTTCGGCACGACCCCGGCCCTGAGGGTCATGAAGAAGACGCCAGTCGCCAGGGCGGCGGCGCAAGCGGCGGCGTACCAGGCCCACAGGCTCCAGATCCCCTGGGCCGAGAGAAAGGTCCGGGCCAGCAGGACCGGGGCGTAGGCGGCCATCAGGGCGAGCGGCCACAGGCCGAGCGGCGCGCCCCACAGGAGGTCGAGAAAGATACCCAACGCCAGAAGGGCGAACGGCGGCAGGATGGAGGGGCGGATCATCCCCCAGGCGAAGGCCGGGATCAGGGCGAACAGCGGCTCGGGCGGACGCAGGCCGTAAATCTTGAGCGGCAGGGCGCAGATCAGCGAAGCGGCGGCGCAAAGGGCCATCGGCGCGCCCAGCCACAGGATCGGGTTGAGCCGGCGAGCGGTGAGAGGGGTCATGGCGCGGGCGGCCGGGCGGGCGTCGTCGCCGGGGCTGTCGGTGGCGGCTTCGCGACCGGGGCGTCGGTGGCGGTCGAGGGCAGGTCCCTGGGCGCCAGGACGCCGGGCGGCGTGAGTTGGGCGAAGGTCTTGAAGAGCAGGATCTGGACGAACTCGATGGGGGAGGCGTCGCTGTCGAGGGCCACCCGCCATGTCCCGTCGGGGCCTTTCATGGCCGAGCCCACCGGCAGGCCGCGCGGCAGGACGCCGCCGTCGCCGGAGGTCAGCACCCGATCGCCGTCGCGCAGGGGATCGTGGGTGCGCAGATAGGCAAGCTGGGGGCTGGGGCCGCCGTCGCCGGTCAGTATGGCCCGGCCGTTGGTGCGGACGATAAGGACCGGCGTGCGGCTTTCCACGTCGGTGAGCAGGAGGACCCGGCTGACATTGGGCGCGACGCCGACCACCCGTCCGACCAGCCCGTGTTCGCCAAGGGCCGGATTGCCCTCCACGATGCCGCGCGACGCCCCGGCGTCGATCAGGCGGGTGTTCGAGAAAGGGCCACGCGCGTCGACCACCGTGCGCGCGAACACGACGGGCAGCGGCGGATCTGTCGTCACCCCCATCAGGCCTCGCAAGCGGGCGTTTTCCTGCCGCAGCGTCAGGGCCTCGTCCCGCCAGCTGAGCGCCCGCGCCAGCTTTCGCCGCAGATCGGCGTTCTGGCCGCCGGCCAGAAAATAGTTGCGCACCGCATCGAAGCCGCCGCCGATCCAGCGGACGGGCGTGGCCAGGACGCCGCTCACCGGGGCGATCACCGTGTCGGCGGCGTTTCGGGAGGCGCCATGGTCTTGGGCGCGCGGGCCCTCGCGCCGGTCACCCAGAAACAGGGTCAGAGCGGCCACGGCGGCCACCGCCAGCGCCACCGCGACCCCCCACAGGATCGGCGGCCTCACGTCACCCAAGGGACCGTCCCGCAAGGACAATTTGCGTCCTCCTACAACCCTTCGCCCCTCCTGGCCCTCGCCCCGCCCTCGCGGGGAGAGGGTTGGGTGAGGGGTCTCTCCGCGTGGCGGGGCCTTCTAGAGAGAGCGATGTGTCGGCGCCGCCCCCTCACCCCACCCTCTCCCCCATAGGAATGGGGGCGAGGGCTTCGATGTTGGAACCTCTAGAACAAGCTGCTCTCCAGCAGGCCCTTCATCCATTTGGGGTGTTCGAGCACCTTGCCGCACCCCAGCGCCACGCAGGAAAGGGGATCGTCGGCGACGGTTACCGGCAGGCCGGTGTGGTCGCGGATCTCCAGGTCGAGGCCACGCAGCAGGGCGCCGCCGCCGGTGATCATGATGCCCTTGTCGGCGATGTCGGCGGCCAG
>JBDTIW010000129.1:0-3355 GCA_039936215.1 Caulobacteraceae bacterium
TGGGCGTTCGTGGGCAAGGCCATGGCCTACCTTCCGCCGGAAGTCTGAAGCGTCGCGACGAATGGCGGGGAGCGTGCTAGGCTCCCCGCCATGATCCCCAACCACGGACCGATGCTCGACTTCGGCCTCGGCGAGACCGCCGACGCCATCCGCGACACCACCGCGAGGTTCGCCGCCGACCGCATCGCGCCGCTCGCCGCCGAAATCGACGCCAGCAACAGCTTTCCGCGCCAGCTGTGGCCCCAGATGGGCGCGCTCGGCCTGCACGGAATAACCGTGGAGGAGGATTTCGGCGGCCTGGGCCTGGGCTATCTCGAGCATGTGGTGGCGATGGAGGAGGTGTCCCGCGCCTCGGCCTCGGTGGGCCTCAGCTACGGCGCCCATTCCAACCTGTGCGTCAACCAGATCCGCCGGTGGGGCTCGGGCGACCAGAAGCGCCGTTATCTGCCGGCCCTGATAAGCGGCGAACAGGTCGGCGCCCTGGCCATGAGCGAGGCGGGGGCCGGTTCGGACGTCATCTCCATGCAGCTTCGCGCCGACAGGCGGGGCGATCGCTATGTGCTCAACGGGACGAAGTTCTGGATCACCAACGCCCCCCACGCCGATGTGGTGGTGGTCTACGCCAAGACCGATGTTCAGGGCGCCAGCCGGGGAGTCACCGCCTTCATCGTCGAGAAGGACTTCGCCGGCTTTTCCTGTTCCAGGAAGCTCGACAAGATCGGCATGCGCGGCTCCGACACCGGCGAGTTGATTTTCGAGGACTGCGAAGTCCCCGAGGAGAACGTCATCGGCCCGGAGAACGGCGGCGCCGGGGTGCTGATGAGCGGCCTCGACTACGAGCGCACCGTGCTGGCTGGCGGGCCGCTGGGCATCATGCAAGCCTGCTTGGACACGGTGCTTCCCTATGTGCGCGAGCGCAAGCAGTTCGGCCGCCCGATCGGGACCTTCCAGCTCATGCAGGGCAAGATCGCCGACATGTATGTGGCCCTCAATTCGGCCAGGGCCTATGTCTATGCCGTGGCCAAGGCCTGCGACGCCGGCCAGACCACCCGCTTCGACGCCGCCGGAGCCATATTGCTCGCTTCCGAAAATGCGGTTCGGACCAGCCTCGAAGCCATCCAGGCCCTCGGCGGGGCCGGCTACCTCAAGGAATTTCCTGTCGAACGCCTCCTGCGCGACGCCAAGCTCTACGACATCGGGGCCGGGACCAACGAGATCCGGCGGTTCCTGATCGGGCGGGAACTCGTGGGGGCTTGAGGCGTGGGCGCGTTCAAAGCAAAGGGCCGCCCCATGGCTGGGACGGCCCTTCCATCGTCGTGACCGCGGTGGTCTCGGGCTTGGCCCGATGAACCGCGACCTAATGTCCTTTGAGCGTCAAGACGCCGTCAGGAGCGAACCTCGATCTTAAGGCTCCAGGTCGCTTGCGACCGCGGTTGGAGACAATGAGACACTGGACCACCTCCTTTCAGCTGTTGAGACAGGGACCGACATATAAGCGCGATTTTCCGCGAGTCGCAAACGGCGCTTCATCGCCTTGACAGACACGGAACCCCATGCGCCCTTCCGCGCCTTTGAAAAAGCCAGCCTTCCGGGACTTCACGATGCACGCCTATCGCACCCACACCTGCGGCGCTCTGCGCCTCGCGGACCAGGGCGCGGCCGTGCGGCTGTCGGGCTGGATCCACCGCAAGCGCGACCACGGCGGCCTGCTGTTCGTCGATCTGCGCGACCATTATGGCCTGACCCAACTTGTCGCCCACCCGGGCGCCGCCGGCTTTGAGGCGCTGGAGCGAGCGCGCGCCGAGAGCGTGGTCACCGTCGATGGCGAGGTGGTGGCCCGCACCGCCGATACGGTGAATCCGCATCTGCCCACCGGCGAGATCGAGGTGCGGGCAGCCGATGTCGCCATCCTCTCGGAAGCGGCGGAACTTCCCCTGCCGGTGTTCGGCGAGCCGGACTATCCCGAGGAGATCCGCCTGGCCCACCGTTATCTCGACCTGCGGCGCGAGACCCTGCACCGCAACATCGTTCTGCGGTCGAAGGTCATCGATTCCATCCGTAGACGGATGGTTGACCAGGGGTTCACGGAGTTCCAGACTCCGATCCTCACCGCCTCCAGCCCGGAGGGCGCGCGCGACTTCCTGGTCCCCTCGCGCCTTCATCCCGGCCAATTCTACGCCCTTCCCCAGGCCCCCCAGCAGTTCAAGCAGCTCTTGATGGTGGCCGGCTTCGACCGCTACTTCCAGATCGCTCCCTGTTTCCGCGACGAGGACGCCAGGGCCGACCGCTCGCTGGAATTCTACCAGCTCGACGTGGAGATGAGCTTCGTCACCCAGGAGGACGTATTCGCCGCCATCGAACCGGTCCTGCACGGCGTCTTCGAAGAGTTCGCGGGCGACAAGCCGGTGACGCCGTATCCTTTTCCCCGCATCCCGTATCGCGAAGCCATCGCCAAATACGGCACCGACAAGCCCGATCTGCGCAATCCGCTGGTCATGGCCGATGTCTCGGCGCATTTCCGAGGCGGCGGCTTTGGCCTGTTCGCGCGGATGCTGGAGACGCCCAAGAACGCCATCTGGGCCATCCCCGCGCCGGGCGGCGGCTCGCGCGCCCTTTGCGACCGCATGAACGCCTGGGCGCAGGGCGAGGGCCAACCGGGGCTGGGCTACATCTTCTGGCGTGACGGAGATGACGGCGGTGAAGGCGGCGCGGCCGGTCCAATCGCCCGTAATCTGGGGCCTGAACGCACCGAGGCGATCCGCCAACAATTGGGCCTCCAGGTCGGCGACGCGGCCTTCTTCGTGGGCGGCGATCCCAAAGCCTTCCACCGGTTCGCCGGCCTGGCGAGGACGAAGGTCGCCACCGAACTCGCCCTGGTCGATCAGGACCGGTTCGACTTCTGCTGGATCGTCGATTTTCCGATGTACGAGCTCAACGAGGAGTCCAACAGCGTGGACTTCTCGCACAATCCCTTCTCCATGCCGCAGGGCGAACTGGCGGCGCTGAACACCCAGGACCCGCTCGATATCCTGGCCTGGCAGTACGACATCGTCTGCAACGGCTACGAACTGTGCTCGGGCGCGGTGCGCAACCATCGCCCCGACGTGATGCTGAGGGCCTTCGAGATCGCCGGCTACACTGCCGCTACGGTGGAGGAGGAGTTCGGGGGCATGCTGAACGCCTTTCGCTACGGCGCGCCGCCGCACGGGGGCCTGGCGCCCGGCATCGACCGCATCGTCATGCTACTGGCCGGCCAGCAGGCCATCCGCGAGGTCATCGCCTTTCCACTGAACCAGCAGGGCCAGGACCTGATGATGAACGCCCCCTCCGCCGCGCGCGAAGCGCAGCTGAAGGA
>JBDTIW010000130.1:0-11375 GCA_039936215.1 Caulobacteraceae bacterium
ATCACCGTCTCAAACTTCGAAGGCCGTGACTGGGAGCGTCACGCCGGCGAACTGGCGCATCTTTCAAAGGAGGCCTCGTGACCGACATCCTGATGCCGGCCCTGTCGCCCACCATGGAGGAGGGCACACTGGCCAAATGGCACGTCAAGGTGGGCGACACCGTCAAGTCCGGCGACGTGATCGCCGAGATCGAGACCGACAAGGCGACGATGGAGGTCGAGGCGGTCGATGAGGGCGTCATCGGCGCCCTGCTGGTCGATGAAGGGACCGAAGGGGTCAAGGTCAACGCGCCGATCGCGCGGATGAAGGGGGAGGGGGGAGGGGCGGCTGCGTCGCCACCGTCCTCTGGCTTCGATACCCACACCCCGTCGCCCAAAGCCCTCGTCCCGCTCGCGGGGAGAGGGTTGGGTGAGGGGTCTGGCCGCGAGCAAAGTCTTTCCGGAAAGGGGGAGGCAGCGGCGCCACCCCTTCACCCCCCCCTCTCCCCCGCAAACGCGGGGGCGAGGGCTGAAGGTGCGGACCGCCTCTTCGCCTCCCCCCTCGCCCGCCGCCTCGCCGCCCAGCTCGGCGTCGATCTGGCCGCGGTCAAGGGCTCGGGCCCGCACGGTCGGGTCATCCGGCGCGACGTGGAGGGCCTGAAAGGATCGCCCGCGCCTCGCGCGGCCAACGGCGCAACCGCCCCCGAACCGCCGCGCCAGGTCAAATCCCTTGAGCAGATGGGCATTGCCCCCGGCTCCTACGACCTCGTCCCCCTCGATGGGATGAAGAAGACGGTGGCGCGGCGGATGACCGACAGCTTCCGCGACGTGCCGCATTTCCCCCTGACCATCGACCTGGAGATCGACGCCCTCCTGGCCGGGCGCGCCAGGATCAACGCCCTGCTGGAAAGCGACGGCGTCAAGGTCAGCGTCAACGATCTGGTGATCAAGGCCGCCGCTACGGCGCTCAGGCGCGTCCCGGCCGCCAACGCCAGCTACACACCCGAAGGCATCGCCCTGCACCACCACGCCGATATCGCTGTCGCGGTGGCCATCGAGGGGGGACTGATCACCCCCATCGTGCGCGCAGCCGAGACCAAGGGCCTGGCGCAGATCGCCCGCGAAATGAAGGACCTGGCCGAACGGGCTCGGACGCGAAAGCTGAAGCCCGAGGAGTTCCAGGGCGGCACCTTTTCGATCTCCAACCTCGGCATGTTCGGCATCCGCTCGTTCGCTTCGATCATCAACGAGCCGCAGGGCGCCATCCTGTCGGTGGGGGCCGGTGAAAAGCGGGCGGTGGCGCGCGGCGACCAGATCGCCTTGGCCACGGTGATGACCGTCACCCTGACCTGCGACCATCGGGTGGTCGACGGGGCGATCGGGGCGCGCTGGCTGCAAGCCTTCAGGGCCATGATCGAAGATCCGATCACCATGCTCGCTTGAGAGAAGATTTGAAGGAACCCGGCGCGATGAACGCCTACGATTTCACGGCCCAGACCCTGGACGGCAATTCCGCGCCGCTCGCCAGCCACCGCGGCGAGGTGCTGCTGATCGTCAACACGGCCAGCAAATGCGGCTTCACCCCGCAATACGCCGGGCTGGAGGCCCTGTGGCGAAAATACAGGGATAAGGGCCTGACCGTTCTGGGTTTTCCCTGCAACCAGTTCGGCGCCCAAGAGCCGGGGAACGCCGAGGAGATCGCCAGCTTCTGTTCTCTCACCTACGAGGTCAGCTTTCCGATGATGGCCAAGATCGAGGTCAACGGGGCGGGCGCCGATCCACTCTACGCCTGGCTCAAGCACGAGAAGAAGGGCTTGCTGGGCAGCGAGGCGATCAAGTGGAACTTCACCAAGTTCCTGGTCGGCCGGGGCGGCGAGGTGATCGCCCGCTTCGCCCCCAATACCGATCCCAAGGCCCTGGAAGGCGCCATCGAGGCGGCGCTCTAGATGGCCGACGCCTTCGATCTCATCATCATCGGGGCCGGTCCCGGCGGCTATGTGGCGGCCATCCGCGCCGGCCAGCTGGGTCTGAAGACCGCCATCGTCGAGCGCGAGGCCCTGGGCGGGGTGTGCCTCAACTGGGGCTGCATTCCCACCAAGGCGCTGCTGAAATCGGGCGAAGTCTATGAGCAGCTAGGCCATCTGGCCGACTATGGACTGGCCATCGAAGGCCGCTCCTACGATTTCACCAAGCTGATCGAGCGTTCGCGCAAGGTGGCCAAGCAGCTATCGGCCGGCGTCGCCTTCCTGATGAAGAAGCACAAGATCGAGGTGGTCGAGGGAACGGCCAGGCTGGAGAAGGGCGCACCCGCCCCCAAGGTGGTGGTGGCCCTCAAGGCCGGCGGAGCGCGGGTCTTGACCGCCAAGTCGGTGATCCTGGCTACCGGCGCGCGGGCCAAGGTGATTCCGGCCATCGGCCTCGAGCCGGACGGCGATCGGGTGTGGACCTATCGCGAGGCCATGGTCCCGAAGACCGCTCCCGCCTCCCTGGTGGTCATCGGCTCCGGGGCGATCGGCATCGAGTTCGCCAGCTTCTACCGCGCCTTGGGGGCCGAGGTTACGGTGGTCGAAGCCTTGCCGCGCATCCTGCCGATGGAAGATGAGGAAATTTCCACAACCGCCCGGAAAGCATTTGAAAAGCGGGGAATCAAGTTTCGCGTCGGCGCCAAGGTGGTGAAGCTCGCCAAGTCGAGGAGCGGCGTCACCGTCGATCTGGACACGGCCGGCAAAGCCGAATCCCTGGCCGCCGATGTGGCCATTGTCGCGGTCGGCATCGACGGCAATGTGGAGGATCTGGGCCTGGGGGCGCTGGGCGTGAAGATCGATCGCGGCCATGTGGTCATCGATGGCCACGGCGCGACCAACGTCGCCGGCCTATACGCCATCGGCGATGTCGCCGGCCCGCCCTGGCTCGCCCACAAGGCCAGCCACGAGGCCGTCCATTGCGTCGAACACATCGCCGGCCTGCGGGAATCGAACTTGACCGCTCCTATCCCCGGCTGCACCTATTCGACCCCGCAGGTCGCCTCGGTGGGCCTCACCGAGGCCCAGGCCAGGGACAAGGGCCTGGAGGTCAAGGTCGGCCGCTTCCCGTTCCGGGTCAACGGCAAGGCCATCGCTTCGGGCGAGACCGAGGGCCTGGTCAAGACGGTTTTCGACGCGGAGACCGGGGCCCTGGTCGGCGCCCATATGATCGGCGGGGAAGTCACAGAAATGATCCAGGGATTCGCCCTGGCCATCACACTGGAAGCCACCGAAGCCGACCTTTTCGCCACCGTCTTCCCCCACCCGACCATGAGCGAAGCCATGCACGAGTCGGCGCTTGAGGCGTTCGGGCGTGTGTTGCATTTGTGAGGACCTCATCCGGGAGCCTACGGACGTGAGCGGCCAACGCATGCAACACTCGGAACGCGACCTAGCGTAGCCGCCAGCTTGGAAGCCCACGCCATCACGTGCAGCCGAGGTGAATGTTGATCCTTCATCCAACCCCTCGCCGTTCACGCACACGCCGCGAGGCGATGGCGAGTCGGTTGCATGCACGGCGGACGTGGCGCACCGCGCTGATCATCGCGGTCGCGGTGCTGGGGGGATTGGCCGCCGCGGGCTTTGCCCGGCTGTCGGACATCGCCATGCTTGCCCATGCGCGCCTTTACGCCATGGCGCCCGGCCTGACGCTACTTCTGTTGCCGGCCGGCTTCGCGCTGGTGACCTGGCTCACCGTCCGGTTCGCCCCCGAAGCGGCCGGTAGCGGCATACCGCAGGTGATCGCCGCGGCCGAACAACGCTGGCGCGGACGTTGGGGGGGCCAGCGGGTCACCCTGAAGACCGCCGCTTGGAAGGTGGTTCTCTCGGCGGCGCTGCTCGTCTGCGGCGGCTCGATCGGCCGGGAAGGCCCGACCGTCCAGGTCGTCGCCGGGATCGTGCGAACCTTCACCCGGGGACTCAAAGGAGGGCCAGGGCGCCGTGTGCTGATCATCGCCGGCGGCGCGGGAGGGATAGCGGCGGCCTTCAATACTCCGATAGCCGGCGTGGTCTTCGCCGTGGAGGAGTTGGCCAAGAGTTTCGAGCGCCGCACTCACATGACGGTGATCTTGATTGTCGTCGTCGCTGGGTTCGTTTCCTACGCGGTGCATGGCGACTACGCCTATTTTGGCGTCCTGCATGGCGGCGCGGCCCTGGGCTCGGCGTGGCTCGCCGCGCCGGTGGTCGGAATTGTCGGCGGGTTTGCCGGCAGCGTCTTCGCTCGGGCTGTGGTGGAGACGATCGGGCGCTCGGGAAACCCGGTGGCGCGGTGGCGCCGGGCGCACCCAGTGGTGTTCGCATTCGCCTGCGGCCTGATCGCCGCCGCGGCGGCCCTGATCTCGGGAGGCATTACGTTCGGGGCCGGCTATGCCGAGGCGAAGTCTCTTTTGTCGGACAATGCCCAGGGCGGTCTCAGCCTCGCCATCTGGAAATTCGTCGCCAGCCTCGCGGCCGCCGTTTCGGGCGCGCCGGGCGGCCTATTCGCGCCTTCCCTGGCCACCGGCGCGGGAATCGGCGCGGCCTTCAGCCACCTTGGTCTGGCCTTCGGGGGTCGCGACGCCGTGGTGCTGGGCATGGCCAGCTATCTCACCGGAGTCGTCCAGTCCCCCTTGACCAGCGCCGTGATTCTGATGGAGATGACGCGCGATCCGAGCCTCGTCGGTCCGCTGATGCTAGCCGCCCTGCTGGCGCGCTGGAGTTCGAGCTGGCTGATGCCCCAGTCGCTATATCACCTGCTCGCCGGCAGCTGGAGGCTCACTCCACCGGATCGACCACCGCAAACAGCGAAAGGCGCTTCGGGTCAGTCACCCGACCGCGAGTGACCGCTTGCGAAGCGTCGCATCGAGGCTCCACGCTCCGCCGCCGGCGAACACCAGGTAGAAGAAGAGCCAGCAATAGAGGATGGCTTCGCCGCCCTGGTTGATCCCAGGCCACGGGCTCTGCGCGAAGTGGACCATGAAATAGGCCACCGCCATCTCGCCGGAGAGGATGAAGGCCACCGGGCGGGTGAAGAGGCCGAGGGCCAGCAGAACGCCGCCGCCGGTCTCCAGGCAGGCGGCGATCAGGGCGATGGGCGGCAGGGGACCGGGTTCGCCCGGCATGGCGACCGGGAAATGAAACAGTTTCATCGTCCCATGCTCGATGAAGAGCAGCGCCGCCACAATGCGCAGCAGGCCAAGCGCGCGCGGCGCCCAGGCGTTCAGGGTTTCCATCGTTTCGCTCCACTCGTCGTTGCCCGGCCTGGCGCCGGCGGTTCAGGTCTCCGCCATGCGGGCGATGGCGACATAGTCGGTCTTGCCGGAGCCCAGGACCGGCACTTCGGGGACTTTCACGATCCGCCTGGGGACCGTCAACTCCGAGGCCCCGGCGCCTTGGGCGTGGGCGAGGAGGGCGGAAACCTCGGCGTCATGGCGGTCGGTGACCAGGATCAGGCGCTCGCCCTTCCTGGGATCGGGCAGGGAAATCACCGCGTGGCGGGCGTCCGGCCACAGGCCGGTGGCCAGGTCCTCGGCGGCGGTGAGCGAGATCATCTCGCCGCCGATCTTGGCGAAGCGCTTGACCCGGCCCAGGATGGTGACCCAGCCATCCTCGGTGATCTCCACCACATCGCCGGTGTCGTGCCAGCCGTCCGGCGGCGGCTCCAGTTGGCCCGGCGCGTTAAGATAGCCGCTCATCACGTTGGGCCCGCTGACATAGAGCCGCCCGCCGCGGGCGATGCCCGGCACCGATTCCAGCCGGGTGCGCATCCCGGGCAGCAGGCCACCCACCGTGCCGCGGCGATTGTCGCTGGGCTTATTGACCGCGATCACCGGCGAGGCCTCGGTCGCGCCATAGCCCTCCAGCACCGGGATGGGGCCGAACCGCTCGGCGATCAGGGTGTGAGTTTCCTCGCGCACCTTTTCGGCCCCGCAGACGATGAAGCGCAGACCCGACAGGTCGCCGGGCTCGGCGGTCCGCGCGTACTGGCCCACGAAGGTGTCGGTGGCCAGAAGGATGCGCGCCCCGCAGTCGCGGATCAGCGGCGGGATCAGCTTGACGTGCAGGGGGCTCGGGTACTGGAAGGCCTTCATGCCGTTCAGCATGGGCAGCATCACCCCGCCGGTCAGGCCGAAGCAATGGAAGACGGGCAGGGGATTGAACATCACCCAGTCGGGATCGAGTTCGATGTGGGTGGCGATCTGGGCCACATTGGCCAGCAGATTGGCCTGGCTGAGCACCACCCCACGCGGGGCGCCGAAACTTCCCGAGGTGAAGAGGACGACGCCCGGATCGGCGGCCCGGGTCCGCGCCCTGAACTGGTGGGGCAGGAGCGAGGCGGCGAGGGCGAAGACGCGATCGACCGCGCCGATGGTCTTGCGAACGTCCTCCAGATAGGTGATTTCGCAGCGCTCCTCGAGGGCGTCGATCAGGTCGTGCAGCTTGCCCTGTTCGATGAAGCGGTGCGAGGTGAGGACGCGCCTGACCCCGGCCAGCTTGACGGCGGCGCGCAGGTTGCGGATGCCGGCCGTGAAATTGAGCATGGCCGGCACGCGGCCGAAGGCGTGCAGGGCGAAGAAGGTCACCACGGCGGCCGAACTCGACGGCAGGAGCAGGCCGACGGTCTCGCCGCGCGCGGTGACGCCGGCCAGCTTGCGGCCGAGAGCGAAGCTCGCCCGCACCACGTCGGTATAGCTCAAGGGATTGCGCTCCTGGTCCTCCAGGATCGGCCGGTTGGCGCCGTAGCGATGGGCGGCGTCCAGCAAGGCGTCGAAGATATTCCGCTCGCTCGAAGCGGGATCGAATGCGGACGCCATTTCGGCGATGGCCTTTTTCAATGGGTGTCGAGGCGGGCTCGCGACGCTCGAAACTATAGACCCCGCCGCAGCTTGCAAGGCGCCGCTCACAGGATCGCAACGCACCCGATCGGGGCAAGGCGCTTGATCCGCGCCGCGATAGCGACGATCTAGGCCCCATGGCGACGGTCATCGAACGAGCGGACCCGCGCGCGGCGCGCCATCCGGAAAAGCAAGGGCGGCCCGACACGCCGGTCCTGAAGAAGCCTCCGTGGCTGCGCGTCCGCGCCCCCGGCTCGGCCGGCTACAACGAGACCCGCGACATAGTGAAGGCGCACGGCCTGACCACGGTGTGCGAGGAGGCCGGCTGTCCCAACATCGGCGAATGCTGGGCCAAGTCGCACGCCACCATGATGATCATGGGCGACACCTGCACCCGCGCCTGCGCCTTCTGCAATGTCGCCACCGGCCTGCCCGGCCCGCTCGATCCCACCGAACCGGCCCGCGTGGGTCGGGCCGTGGCCGCCATGGGCCTGAGGCACGTGGTGATCACCTCGGTGGACCGCGACGACCTGGCCGACGGCGGCGCGGCGCATTTCGCGGCCACGGTGGGGGCGATCCGCGCCGCCGCGCCGCACGCCACCATCGAGATCCTCACCCCGGACTTCCTCAGGAAGCCGGTCGCCGCCGCCTGGCGGGTGATCGATTCCCACCCCGATGTGTTCAACCACAATCTGGAGACGGTGCCACGGCTCTATCTCTCCATCCGGCCCGGCGCCCGCTACTACCATTCCCTGCGCCTGCTCGAGCGGGTCAAGGAGCGGGCGCCCGGCCTCTTCACCAAGTCCGGCCTGATGGTCGGCCTTGGCGAGAGCAAGGCGGAGGTGATGCAGGTGATGGACGACATGCGCTCGGCCGGGGTCGATTTCATCACCATCGGCCAGTACCTCCAGCCGACTCGCAAGCACGCCGCCATCGACCGCTTCGTCAGCCCCGAGGAATTCGCCGCCCTGGAGACCATCGCCCGCGCCAAGGGGTTCCTGATGGTCTCGGCCAGCCCCCTCACCCGCTCCTCGCACCACGCCGGCGAGGACTTCGCCCGCCTCAAAGCCGCGCGCCTGGCCCTGGACCATCCGGCTCAGCTGGCGTGCGCCACGGCCTGACGCGCATCCTGCCCTACACGCCTGGGCGGCTGTTCGCCCTGGTGGGGGACGTGGAGCGGTATCCTGAGTTCGTGCCCTGGGTGAGCGCGCTGCGCACCTGGAACCGGCGCGACGGCGGCGAGGGGGTCGTCCTCATCGACGCCGAGGCGGAGGTCGGGTTTTCCATCGTCCGCGAGCGGTTTTCCACCCGCGTGCGCCTGGACGAGGGGGCCCTGGCCATCGATGTCGATCTGATCTCTGGCCCATTCCGCCGACTGGAGAACCGCTGGCGGTTCAAGCCTCATCCGGCGGGGACGCAACTCACCTTCGACATCGATTTCGAGTTCCGCTCGCGCCTGCTCGAACGCCTCCTTTCCGCGAATCTCCACCGCGCCGCCGCCAAGCTCGTCGCCTGTTTCGAGCGACGGGCGAAGGCGCTGTATGGGTGAGGGCGCGCGAATGCTCGATCCCCTACCCCAGCCGCTCCCTCAACATCTCCAGCGCCGTCTGCACGGCCGCCATCTGGATCTCCCAGCGCGAGTCCAGGTCGAACACCTCCAGGCGGTGGCGGACCGACTGGTTGGCGCGGGCGGTGGCCAGGTGGACCGTGCCCACCGGTTTCATCGCCGTCCCACCGCCCGGCCCCGCCACCCCGGTGACGGCCACCGCCAGGTGGGCGTGGGAGCGTTCCAGGGCGCCTTCGGCCATCATGCGGGCGATCGGCTCGGAGACGGCGCCGAGGTCGGCGATCAGATCGCCCGATACGCCCAGCAGCTCCTGCTTGGCGCGGTTGGTGTAGGCGACGAAACCGCGCTCGAACACCTCCGACGCGCCGGGGATGGCGCAGATCGCCGCCGCCACCAGGCCGCCGGTGCAGCTTTCGGCGGTGACGATGCGCAGCGACCGCTCGCGCGCATCGTCGATCACCAGGCGGGCCAGGGTCTCGATTTCGAGGGAGAACATCAACGCGGCGCCTCCACGCTCGCCACCGCCAAGGCGGCCAGACCCTCCTGGCGACCGGTGAAGCCCATGGCCTCGGTGGTGGTGGCCTTGACACTGACCTGGCCGATGTCGAGCCCGAGGATCTCCGCCACCCGCGCGCGCATGGCCTCCCGGTGCGGTTTTATCTTTGGCCGCTCGCAGATGAGGGTGACGTCCACATTGACGATCCTGCCGCCCCGCGCCGCGATCAGTCCGGCGGCGTGACGAAGGAAGAGGTCGGATGAAGCGTCTTTCCAATTGGGATCGTCCGGCGGGAAATAGTCGCCGATATCGCCTTGCCCCACCGCCCCCAACAGGGCGTCGGTGAGGGCGTGCAGGCCGGCGTCGGCGTCGGAGTGGCCGATGAGGCCCTGGTCGTGGGCGACCCTCACCCCACACAGCCACACCGCCTCGCCCGGTCCAAAGCGGTGGGCGTCGAACCCCTGGCCTATACGCGTGACCCGCGCCGCCCCCGCCAATCGCTCGGCCATGGCGAAGTCCTCCGGATAGGTGAGTTTCATCAGCATCGGGTCGCCGGGGGTGAGGGCGATCCTGCCGCCGGCGCGCTCGACCACGGCGGCGTCGTCGGTGGGCGTCTCGCCGGCCGGCCAGGCGGCATAGGCGGCGCTGAGCGTTCCGTGGCGAAAGGCCTGCGGGGTCTGGGCCCGCCACAGCCCCTCGCGCGGGGCGGTCGAGACCACGCCCCCCGCCGTCGCGCGCCGCTTGAGGGTGTCGGCCATCGACAGGGCGGGGACCGCGCCGTCGGCGCCGGCCAGGGCGCCGATGAGGGCCTCGATGGTCCCGGTCGACAGAAACGGCCGCGCGGCGTCATGGACGAGCACGATCTCCTCGGGGTCGACCGCCAGGGCGCGCAGACCGGCGAGGGTCGAGGCGGCGCGCGTCGCCCCGCCCGGCGTCGTCGCCCACCGCTCAAGGCCGGCGAAGGCGCCCGCCGCCCGCGCCTCGTCGCCCGCCGCGACCACCACCACCACCTGCCGCGCCCCCGCCGCCAACATCGCCTCCAGGGACCAGCGCGCCACCGCCTTACCCGCCAGCGCCCGCCACTGCTTGGCCCCGCCAGGACCGGCCCGCTCGCCAGCCCCGGCCGCGACGATGATGGCGCAAAAATCCATGAGGGATGTTTAGAGGGTTTTTCTGGCCGGGTGGGAGGGGGTTCTTCGCCGGACGACGCGGAAACGCAAAAAAACTGGCCCCCTGATTTCTTGATTTCTCTGGGTTACGTCCGCGCGCGGCTGAGGTAAACAATCGTCACCGTGGATCGCGGGGGCGTCCGGGCGGTGGCGCGCGAGAGCGCAAAGGGCTGGGGAATCTGGGGTGAATATGAGGCGGCCCTGTTCCTCGATAACGATATTTGCCATATCCTGTCATCCCATTCGTTTGGAGATGGACGGTGAACGTATCCCTGACGCCCGAACTGGAGGCCCGCGTCTCGCGCAAGGTGGACCAGGGGCTCTACAACAGCGCCAGCGAGGTTGTCCGGGAGAGACTCAGGCTGCTGTTTGTCGCCGACGACGCGCGGATCGGACATCTCGCGGAATTGAACAACCGCATCCAATTGGGTCTTGACGAACTGGCGCGCGGCGAGGGCGTCGATGGGAATGAGGCCCGGCTTCGCGCCATGGCCAGGTTTTCGGCCAAGGGCGCGTGAGGCCGTTCATTCTCGCTCCGGCAGCGGAAGCCGACGTGATCGAGATCGGCGCCTATAACGAAGCGGATAGTCCCGCCGCAGCGCGGCGAGAGCACCCCGATCGAGATCGTCCGGGTCATCCATGGTCGCCGCGATGCGGCGGCCCTGCTGAAATAGCCGGCCGACTGACTCCGCGGCGCCGCTTACCGCCAAGGTGAAGGGCCGACCGCCGCTCCGGCTGGCGCTCGGACCGAGAACAGCCTTCCAGGCGCGGCGGGCCACGGCGCCCGCCGCGAAACCGCCCCGCGCCAAGGTCCATTTTTTCCATTCCATCCCCCAAACGGGGGGATGCGCGGCTTGAAAAACCGGGGCAGGCTCGGCTCTGAGCTCCTCAAGCGCCGCTCCCGCGCCGCCTTTCGCGCGCGCACCGGGACGGCCAGACCAGGGGCGAGACCATGACCGCGATCAAGTGGGCGTCGGGCAAGAGCGGCGACTGGACCAACAAGGCCTGCGTGGCTCAGCCGAACACCTCGCTGTGCGAGCCTAACCTGGCGAGCCGCAATAGGTTGGCGTCGCATTTGCGGTAGACCAGCACCAGGTCTGGCTTGATGTGGCAATCGCGATAGCCCTCCCATGTTCCGCTCAGAGGGTGGTCGCGGTGGCGGGGCGCCAAGAGCTCGTCGGCTGAAAGGGCCTTGAGAACGGTCGTGAGGGCGGCGTCGAGCGTCGCTCGATGCCGGCCCCTGGATTCGCGTTTGTAGTCGCCCCGAAAAGCCGTCGAACGCTCAATCGTCCGCATGCAGATCGGCCATCAGATCGGTGACGCTCGCGAA
>JBDTIW010000131.1:0-21266 GCA_039936215.1 Caulobacteraceae bacterium
CCAACGCGTCGATATTGCCGTGTCGCATCCAGGATCACCTCCGCCTGTGGGCGTCCCTTTTGGGCGAACCCCGCGCCCAAGTAAACACGATTGGATGTCGATCTCGACGCTGGCGCACTCGACAGGATTCGAACCTGTGACCTCTGCCTTCGGAGGGCAGCGCTCTATCCAGCTGAGCTACGAGTGCGTGGGGCGGTCGCGGTTTAGCCGACAGGGACCTCCCGCGCAAACGGGGCCAGCGACTTCAACCTTACCCCGCCGGCGCCGCGGCGTAGGTCAGCGAGACGAACACGTCCTCGAGGTCCGGATCCTCGGTGCGCAGGTCCTTGATCGGCACCCCGGCGGCGCGGACGGCGGCGATCACCTGTTCGACGCCGGCCTCGCGGGTCTTGAAGGTCACGGCCAGGTCGCCGCCGGGGCGAAGGCGGGCTTCGAAGGGGGCGAGGTCCGGCGCGGCGGCGAGGGGATCGGTCGGGGTAACGACCACGGTGCGGCTGTCCAGGCGCCGCAGGAGCTGGGCGGTCGGCTCGCAGGCCACCACCTGGCCGTGGTTGACGATGGCGATGGTGTCGCAGAGCTGTTCGGCCTCTTCCAGATAGTGGGTGGTGAGGACCACGGTGACGCCCAGCTGGTTGAGAGAAACCACGTAGTTCCACAGCTGCCGGCGCAACTCCACATCCACTCCGGCGGTGGGCTCGTCGAGGATCAGCACCGGCGGATTGTGGACCATGGCCTTGGCGACCATCAGCCGCCGTTTCATGCCGCCGGAAAGCTGGCGCACATAGGCGTCGGCCTTGTCGGTGAGGCCCAGGGCGCCCAGCAGGACATCGGTGTGCCGCTCGCGTTTGGGCACCCCGTAGAGGCCCGCCTGCACCTCCAGCGATTCACGGGGCGTGAAGAAAACGTCCATGGCGATTTCCTGGCCAACCACGCCGATGGCGGCGCGGGCGTCGCGCGGATGCTCGTCGATGTCGCGGCCCCAGATCGACACCTTGCCGGCGCTCTTGCGGGTCAGACCCGAGAGGATGTTGATAAAGGTCGATTTGCCCGCCCCATTGGGGCCCAGAAGGCCGAAGATCGCCCCGCGCGGAATGGCCAGGTCGATACCCTTGAGGGCGGCCATGGCCGGGGTGGTCTTGGTGGCCGGATAGGTCTTGAAAAGGCCGGTGGCCTCGATGGCGTGGTCGGGGAGGTTCATGAGGTCCTGCTCGCGCGCCGCGCCTCATTGACGGCGCGCTTGGTGGTCGCATACCTAGGCGCGCCACCGCCCCTGGAAAAGACCGCTCTTTTGAACAAGTCCCAACCGCCCCCCGCCGCGCGCTCCGATTCCGATCTGGCGGCCCCGGAAATCGTCGCGGTGCGCTCGCGGCGGATCGCCTGCGACGGTGTCGGCGGGGCCCTGGGTCATCCCCGCGTGTGGCTGGAGATGGGCGACGCCGATTTCGTCGAATGCGGCTACTGCGACCGTCGCTTCGTCCTGGCCCCCGGCGCGTCCGGCCATGAGGACGAACTTCTCGCGCCGGGCGTCTACGAGGGCCCTGGCGGGCATTAGGCTAGACCTTCGGCATGGCGGCTAAAGGAACCGAGAGCGGGGGGTGAACAGATTCTCCAAACGATCTTTTACCCCCTCGACTGCTTCAGCAATTCCACCAGATAGCCCTTCCACGCCGCCGCCCAGGTGTGGGTGCCGTGGCCGTGGGTGGCGCCGCCGATGGGCAGGAGGACGAAGCGGCCGTGCGGCAGGCGCGTGGCCTCACGCTCGGCGATGCCCAGTTCGGGCGGATTGATGAAGTCGTCGGCGGAATTGATCCACATCACCGGCGCGGCGATCTTCTCCAGGTCGACCGAAGGGTCGTAGTCGCTCGACGACCGCACCTGATACATAAGGTCGTTGGCGTCGAGGTGGTCAAGACTCTTGGCCAGATAGCCGGCCAGCCAGGCATCGGCGTCCTTAGCGGTCGGCAGATCCTTTTGCATCCGCGCCGGCGCGGACCCGGCGAGGGCCAGGATGTCGGCGGCGGCGCGCAGGCCCTCGCGCGGCTCGGCGGCGTAGGCGCCGCCCTTCCACGCCGGGTCGCCCTCGATGGCGTCCACGATCATCGAGCGCCAAAGCCGGTTGCGCCCGGCAATGGCAAGCGGCAGGCAGGCCAGCGGCATCAAAGCGTCCATGCCCTCGGGCCACCGCTCGCCCCACATGAAGGCGTGCATGCAGCCCATGGAGGTCCCCATGATCAGGCGCAGGCGGGCTATGCCCAGGCCCTTGGTGACCAGGGCGTGTTCTGCGGCGACCATGTCGGCGTAGCCGTAGTGGGGAAAGCGCGCCCTCATTCCGTCGCTGGGCTTCGACGAGCCGCCATGGCCGATATCGTCGGGCAGGACGATGTAGGAGCGGCGGATGTCGAGGGGCTGGCCGGGACCATAAAGCTCGCCGGCGAACTGGGGACTGAGAAACTGTTTTCCAGAGCCGCCGGTGCCGTGCAGGATCAGGACCGCGTTGATGATCGCCCCGCCGGCGTCGCGTTCGGGGGTCCCGAGGGTCATGTAGTGAATACGCAGCGTCGGCAGGGTGTCGCCGGAGGCGAAGTGGAAATCGGCGAGGGTGAAGTCGGCTTCACGGACCGCGTAGTTCGCGGCGGCCGGCTCGGCGCGCGCGGCGGCGTCAAATCCACAGGTGATCGCCAGGGCGCAGGCCAAATAGGTCAGTCGCATCATGGTCGGAAGGTTCCCTTACGTGGCTAAGCCTCCACCGCTTGCGGCTCGCGCCACATGCTCCACAGGGGCGGGGCGTCGGGGCGGGCCTTGTGCTTGGAGATCACCTCGAAGCCGTGGCGGCGATAGAGGGCAATGTTCCGCTCGGTCTGGGTTTCCAGATAGGCCGGCTCGCCCGCCGCGTCGAGGCGGTCGGTCCCGACCTTGAGCAGGCGCGAGCCGACCCCGTGGCCCTGCGCTTCCGGGGTCACGCCCAGGAACCACAGATAGGCGTGCGGCCGATCCATGGGATGGTGCTTGTCCAGGTCGGCGCGCAGGGCGATCAGGCGGGAAAAACGGGCCAAACCGGTGACGAAAAGCAAGGTGGGCAGGGCGCGCAATTCCTGCATGAGCGGCGTCGGTCCCACGAAAGAAAACGGCATCCACACCGCCGCCGCCCCGCCGCCGGCCGGCCGCTCGATCCGCCCGGCCCCGAAGGCCATCTGGCCGATCAGCAGGCGAAAGAAGCGGAGCCGCGCGGTGTCCCGGCGCGCGTCGGCGCGGAAGAACCAGTCGAACATCACGTCATCGGCGAAGGCGGCGGCCAGATCGTCTGCCACGCCTTGTATGTCGGCGGCCCGCGCCTCGACCGGCGCCTCGGCCTCGCGGCGAAGAGCGTCGATGTCCATCACACCTTCTCCGAAATCTTGATCGCCGCCCGGCAGCCGGCACGGATCACGGCGGCCAGCAAGGGATAGCCCGGCGCGTCGCGCGCCCCCGCCGCTACCGCCTGATCGCGATGGGCCAGCTCCTCGTCGCGAAATTGGCTTAGCTCGGCGGCCAGGTCCGGATCGCGCTCGCCGAGCTCGTCGATCTGGCCGGCATAGTGGGCCTCGATGACGGTTTCGACCGCCTCGGTGCAGGCGTGCGCGGCCCGCTCGCCCATCAGGGCCGTCCCGGCCCCCAACGCGAATCCGGCCGCGCGCCAGACCGGCGCCAGGAGGGTGGGGCGCACGCGCTTGTCGGTGAGCATGGCGTCAAAACGGGCCAGATGCCTGGCCTCGTGCGCTTCCATGTCCGCCAGCTGGCCAGCGATCCGCGCGCGCCCCGAAGCCCCATCCAGCACCGCCCGTTGGCCGCGATAGATGTGGACCGCGCCCAGTTCGCCGGCGTGATCGACGCGCAGAATCTCGGCCATGCGCCGCGCGCTCGCCCCCAGGCCAGGCCTCGGCGGAATAGGTCGCGCGTTCACGAAGACCGTGCCCGTTCGTCCGACTTGCCCTGGCCGACCGCCAGGGCGCTGACCCCGGCCAGCCCCAGGGAAATCACCGCGTTCCAACCGGCCATGGACAGGCCCAGGAATATCCAGACCGCCTTGTCGCAGGCCGGCATGGCCATCGGCGCGCCGTTGAGGAAGGCGGTGAGGTCGGCGGCGTTGACGTGGGTCGCCCCGCCGCTGCAGCTCGCCGGTCCCGGCCACCACTTCCACTCCGCCCCGGCGTGATAGCCGGCGACCATGGCGCTGTAGAAAAAGGCGATCACCAGCAGGACATTGGCGATGCGCGTGGCGGTCGAACGGGCCGGGGTGAAGCTTAAGGCGGCGGCGACGGCGGCGATCGCTAGGGCGCCCCAATAGATCTGGCGCTCCTTGAGGCACAGGGTGCAGGGGGCCAGGTGGCCGAAGGTCTCGAAAGCATGGGCGACCGCCAGCATGAACAGGCAGGCCAGGAGCGCCAGAAGGGGCCAATATCGCGCGAACTTCGCCATGCGAGCGATATGGCCGAATTTCGCCGCTAGTGTAAGAGCCGGGCGCCGACCACGGCGAGGACTACCACGGCGACGGCGATGGCGGCGACCCAGGCCAGACGCCGCTCGATGACCGGCAGCAGGGTCGGTCCGAACCGTTTCAAGACGGCGGCGACCCCAAAGAACCGCGCGCCGCGGGTGACGATGGAGGCAGCGATGAATTTCCACAGGGTGAAATGGGCCAGGCCGGTGGTGATGGTGACGATCTTGTAGGGGATCGGCAGCAGGCCCTGGAGCAGGATCACCCCGACCCCCCACCTCGCGAACTCGGCGCGCAATGCGGTCTCGCCGCCTGGATGGCCGCTCACCGCCAACAGCCAATGGCCGACCCCGCTCAGGCTGTAGCCGATGGCGTAGCCGGCGACGCCGCCGATCACCGAGCCGAGCGTGCAGATCGCCGCGTAGCACCAGGCGCGATCCCGCCTGGTCAGCACCATGGGCGCCAGCAGGGTGTCGGGCGGGATCGGAAAGAACGAACTTTCCGCGAAGGCGATGGCGAACAGCGCCCAACCGGCGTGGCGCGAGGCCGACAACCTCATCACCCAGGCGTAGAGGCGTCGCAACATATTCGGGGGGTTCCAGACGGGGGCCAAGTCGGCGCGCTCTGCTATCAGCCAAGGGCGCCCTTCCGCAAAGCGGTTTTGAGCAATACCATGGGCATCTCGCCCAAGGAGTTCCCCATGAACGCCCCCGCCGCCGTCAGAACCGACCTTTTCGACAACCCGCTCGGCACCGACGGGTTCGAGTTCGTCGAATTCACCTCGCCCGAGCCGGAACGGCTCAAGGGCCTGTTCGAACTGATGGGCTTTTGCGCCATCTCGCGTCATCGCTCCAAGAACGTGCTGCGCTTCGCCCAGGGCGACATCAACTTCATCCTCAACATGGAGCCGGTCGGCCAGCCGGCCGCCTTCCGCGCCCAGCACGGCCCCTCGGCCAACGCCATGGCCTTCCGGGTCAAGGACGCGGCCAAGGCCCTGAAGCTCGCCGTGGAGCGGGGCGCGACGCCGGTCGCCGGCCTCGTGGGACCCATGGAGTTGAACATCCCGGCCATCGAGGGCATCGGCGGCACCCACCTTTATCTGATCGATCGCTATGGGGCCAAGGCCATCTACGACGTGGACTTCATGCCGATCGAAGGGGCGCCGCAGGCCGTGCCGGGCGTCGGCCTCACCTACCTCGATCACCTCACCCACAATGTTCATCGCGGCCAGATGGGACGGTGGGCCGACTTCTATGAGCGCACCTTCAACTTCCGCGAGATCCGTTATTTCGACATTGAGGGCGCCCAGACGGGCCTGATTTCCAAGGCGATGACCAGCCCGTGCGGCAAGATCCGCATTCCCTTGAACGAGAGCCAGGACGATCACTCGCAGATCGAGGAATTCCTGCGCGACTATCGCGGCGAGGGCATCCAGCACATCGCCCTGGGCACCGGCGACATCTGCGGCGCGGTTGAGGTGATGAACGAACGGGGCGTCAAGTTCCAGGACGTGCCCGACACCTACTACGAACAGCTCGACGCCCGCGTCCCCGGCCATGGCGAAAACCTGCAGCGCCTGCGCGCCGACCGCATCCTCCTGGACGGCGCCCCCACCGAGGGCCAGGGCCTGCTATTGCAGATCTTCACCCAGAACATGATCGGCCCCATCTTCTTCGAAATGATCCAGCGCAAGGGCAACGAGGGCTTCGGCGAGGGCAACTTCAAGGCTCTGTTCGAGTCCATCGAGGCCGACCAGATGCGCCGAGGGGTGTTGCCTCCCTCCCCTCATGGGGAGGGTGGATCGGAGCGAAGCGACGAGACGGGTGGGGGAGTCTCGTGAAGCCCGCTAGTATTGGGGATGATCCAGACTCCCCCACCCTGACGTCTTCGGCGTCTGTCCCTCCCCATTGGGGGAGGGAGGAAGAAGAACGTGTCGCCCATGGCTAAACGCAACTGGATCCCCGTTCGCGGCGCGCAGGGGTTGCACTCGCGCCAAGCCCACGCCGACATGCCCGAGGGCACCTATGAGCGAGAGGTGTCCAAGGAGGGCTTCTTCGGGCCGGCGTCCTTCTTCCATCACCGCCGCCCACCCACCGGCTGGACGACGTTCGAGGGCCCCCTGCGCCCGCGCGCTTTCGATCTGGCGGCGCTCAACGAAGCCGCCCCCTCGCCATGGGGCGCGCCCAAGGTATTGGGCAACGCTCATGTGGAGATGCGGTTCTGGAAGCTCGCGGCGCCCATGCCGGCCCTCGCCCGCAACGCCGACGGCGACCAGCTCCTCTTCGTCCACCAGGGGCGGGGCGATCTCTTCTGCGACTATGGCCGCTTGGCTTTCGAGACGGGCGACTATCTCTACATCCCGCGCGGAACGATGTGGCGCCTGGCGCCGGAGGGTCCGGCGGCGATCCTGATGATCGAGGCGACCAACAGCCACTACACCTTGCCCGAGCGCGGCATGTTGGGACCGCACGCGGTGTTCGATCCGGCCATGCTCGACACCCCAACCATGGACGAGGCCTTCCGCGCCCATCAGGACCAGGCCGGCGACCACGCGGTGGAGATAAAGAAGCGCGGCGCCGTCTCCACGGTGACCTTTCCCTACAACCCGCTGGACGCGGTAGGGTGGCACGGCGATTTGGCCCCGGCCCGCCTCAACGTGCGCTCGATCCGCCCGGTGGCCAGCCACCGTTATCACCTGCCCCCCTCCGTCCACACCACCTTCGCCGCCGACCGGTTCGTGGTCTGCACCTTCGCCCCACGCCCCTTCGAGACCGATCCCGGGGCGCTCAAAGTGCCCTTCTTCCACAACAACGACGACTATGACGAGGTGCTGTTCTATCACGCCGGCGACTTCTTCAGCCGCGACAACATCGACGCCGGCATGATGACCTTTCACCCCAGCGGCTTCACCCACGGCCCCCACCCCAAGGCGCTGAAGAGCATGCTGGTCCAGACCAAGGCGGCCACCGACGAATACGCGGTGATGATCGACGCCCGCGACCCGCTTGATGTGGGGGACGGCGCCGCAGCGGTGGAAAATCCCGCCTATGTGGATAGCTGGAAGAACACATGAAACTCGCCTCTCTCAAAGCCGGCCGCGACGGGCGCCTGGCGGTGGTCTCGCGGGACTTGGCCTGGTGCGTGGAGGCCGAGGGGATCGCCCCCACGATGCAGGCGGCGCTGGACGACTGGGAGCGCCGCGAGCCCCTGCTGCGCGGACTCGCCGAAAGCCTTGAACACGGCTCGGTGGCCCGCACGCGCTTCCACGAGCGCGCCGCCGCCAGCCCTCTGCCCCGGGCCTATCAGTGGGCGGACGGCTCGGCCTATGTGAACCACGTCCAGCTCGTGCGGCGCGCCCGGGGGGCGGAGATGCCGGAAAGTTTCTGGACCGATCCCTTGATGTATCAGGGCGGTTCGGACGGCTTCCTTGGCCCCCGCGATCCCATTCCGCTTGGCGACGAAGCCTGGGGCTGCGATCTTGAGGCGGAGGTCGCGGTGATCGTCGGCGATGTGCCGATGGGCGCCGACCGCGCCGCCGCCCTGGCGGCGATCCGGCTGGTCATGCTGGTCAACGACGTGTCGCTGCGGGGCCTGATCCCGGGCGAACTGGCTAAATCGTTCGGCTTCTTCCAATCCAAGCCGGCGTCTGCTTTTTCGCCTGTCGCCGTCACGCCCGACGAACTCGGTGACGCTTGGCGCGACGGTCGCCTGTCGGGCGAGGTCATGGTGGAGTTGAACGGCGCCCTGTTCGGCCGCGCCGACGCCGGCGTCGACATGACCTTCGATTTCGGGACCCTGATCGCCCACGCCGCCAGGACGCGCGATCTTTGCGCCGGAACCGTCATCGGCTCGGGCACCGTCTCCAACCGGGGAGACGACGGTGGTCCGGGCAAGCCCATCGGCCAGGGCGGCGCGGGCTATAGCTGCATCGCCGAGTTGCGCACCGTCGAGACCCTGTTGGGGAGCCAGGCCAAGACCCCGTTCCTGAAAGCCGGCGACACCGTTCGCATCGAGATGCGCGACACCGCCCGCCGCTCGATCTTCGGAGCTATCGACCAGACGGTGGCGACGCCCTGAGCCCCACGCTCTGACCTCGATCGCGGGCATGGCTGGCCCCGCGAACCGGCTGGCCGATCGGGGCGCTATGGGCTCAGCGCAGGCCGCCGAGGTCGTCGCCGAGCGTCACCACCACCCCGCGCCGTCGCGACACTTCGGCGGCGAGGGCGAAGACCAGGCCGCGCAGGGCGCCGTCGGGATCGGTCAGTTGCGGCGCCGCGCGCCCGAGGCAGGCCTCGAGAAAGGCCCGCACCGTCCCTTCGTCGCCACCGCCGTGTCCGCGCAGGGCGCCGCGCGTGGGCGACCATTTTCGCACCGGTGCGCCATCATTCGTGGCCACCTCGAAGACGGCGCGGTCGAAGACGCCGTCCAGGCGGCCGTCGCGACCCAGAACCGAAAGGGTGCGCTCCGAGCCATGTGGATTCTGCATGGCCAGGGCGAACGATCCGCGCGCGCCACCCTCCATCTCGAAGGCGACGACCTGATTGTCGACGATGTTCTTGTCGCCTCCGAATACGCAGATATCCAGACCAAAGGCGGTCGGGTCGGCGCTCTGGGCGGGCGTGCGCCCCTCGAAGGCCCCGGTATCGACATAGGGACAGAACCCCCGCTCGGGACATTGCGAGCAGAACGGCGCCGGGGCGGGCCTCGCGAACAGCTCCGCGCCGCCGAAGCTGGCCACCCGCGCCGGCCGGCTGTCCAGCAGCCAGCAGATGAGATCGAGGTCGTGGCAACCCTTGTGGACCATCAGGCCGCCCGAGACCGCGCTATGACGGTGCCAGCGGCGCATAAAGCTGGCGCCATGCACAACCCCCAGATCGTCGGTCAGGCGAATGGCGTGGATCGCGCCCAGCCGACCCTCGGCGATGACGCGGCGGGCGGCGCGGTAGAAGGGCGCCTCGCGCAGGACATAGCCGAGCTGAAGCACCCGGCCGCTGTCTTGCCAGGCGCCGACGATGGCCAAGCCGTCCTCCAGGCCGGTTGCCAGGGGCTTTTCCAGAAACACATGCTTGCCGGCCTCGAAAGCGGCCACGGCGAAGGTGCGGTGAAGGTGGTCGGGAACGGCGATGAACACCGCATCGACCAAGGGATCGGCGAGCAGCCGCGCCGCGTCGTCAGTGAATTGCGGCGACGCGCGGCTCAGGCGCTCGCGCGCCGCCTCCATGCGCTCGGAGGAGAGATCCGCGAACCAGCGCAGATCCACGCCCTCCAGGGCGTCGAGGCGGCGGGCCAGGCTGGCCCCCCTCTGGCCAAGCCCCACGATCGCGCAGCCGATGGGCGGATCCGGCGGCGCCCAAGCGGACAAGGCCGGCTCGCGCCCCTGTTGGTCTCGCGTCGTCATGGGTCCCTTCTACAGCAGGCGCGTGTCATTATGGCGCCAGACGCGGCGTCATTTTGAAACGCGGAGGCGCGGAGGCGCAGAGGGCGAGAACATAGCGCCCGCCAATCGCTCGGTGAGCGAATGTCTCGCCATGAGATCGAACGCCCGTCGCGCGAAGCGCTTTACCTTTCTCTGCGTCTTTGCGCCTTTGCGTTTAAAGGAATGCCGCCTTCCCCGGCGAGCCTCACCGATCCGCCTTGAGGCTCTCGCGTTTGAGCCAGCGCCTCGCCAGCAGGCCGGCGCTAAGCCAGATGGCGGCGGCGAGCGCCAACAGGACGAGGGAGCCTGCCCCCCCGCCGCCGATTTCGCCCACCAGCGAATGGCCGGCGAAGGCGGTCAGGGCGATCTTGGGGACGATGCCGAGCCCCGTGCCGGCGGCGAAATCGACCAGGCGGATCGATGTCGTCCCGGCCGCCATGTTGACCACCACGAACGGGGCGAAGGGGACGAGGCGGACGATCAGGCTGGCCAGTAATCCGTTGCGCGCCAGCAGAGCCGTGAAGCGCGTAACGCCCTGGCTTCCCAGGTCCTTCAGCGTCCGGGCCCCGAAGGCGCGGCCCAGCCAAAACCCCACCAGGGAGGAGACAAGGGTCCCGACCCAACTATAGAGCATGCCGACCCATGGCCCGAAGGCCACCACGGCGGCGGCGATCAGCACGAACTGCGGAACGCCCAGAAAGGCCAGGATGGCGAAGGCGCCCACCGCCGCCGGCAGGGTCCACGGACCGTGAACGGCGGCCAGCCACCGCCCCGCCGCGCCCGCGTCACCGACGCCCAAAACCCTGGCGCCAAACAAAAACACCAGCCCCACGCCGCCGAACAAGGCGAAAGACACCGCGACGCTTCGCCAGGCGCGGGCGTCCATGTTGGTGAGGAAAGCGATCAGGCGGCGCACCCGCCTCTCCAAGGGCGTCGCCGCCCCGCCGTCAAGCGGTCAGGACCTCAAGGCCGCGTCGCCGCGCCGCGTCGAGGAGGGCGCCGTCGGCTGAAGCCAGCGGACGATCAAGCCGAATGGCCAGTTCGAGATAGGCCGCGTCGTAGAGAGTGAGGCCCTCCTCCCGAGACAGCCTCCGGATGTCGCTCCAGGCGCGAGCGTCGGTTTCACGGTCGAGCGCGATGGCGAGGCCTCCCAAGTCGATCAAGGCCCGGTCGACGAAGTCTTCGTCGCAACGCCCGCGCCGCACGGCGGTTCGCAGCACATTGGCAACTTCGAGCCGCCATAGGGAGGGGACTGTCGCGCCGCCTTCCTCGACACGGAGCATGACGCGCCGGGCGGCCGGTGTGCATTCGTCCTCGAACATCCACGCGATCGACATGGATGCATCCAGAACCAAACTCACCGGCGCCCTTCGTCGATCAATTCACGAATGGTAATTCCGCCGAGCGTTCGCCCTCGACTGTTGGCGCGGATGGAGGCCCCGGCCGCCCTGGCCCTGGCGCGCGCGTCCTCCTGGGCCTGGGTTCGCCGGATCACGATGTCTCCATCCCGCGCCTGGACATCCACACGCTCGCCGTCCGCCAGACCGAGCCCGCGCGCCACGTCCAGCGGCACGCGCACGGCAAGACTCTTTCCCCATTTTCCAACGATGACTTCCGACATTGGACCACCTCCAAATTTGGCGGAATAGTCCGGCATATCCCAGCGCAAGTCAAACCTACCGCCGGCCAGGCGCGGGCGCCGTGCGCGATGGACAGCACATCATTTCCGAAGCGAGCGGATGCTGGCGCCCGCCCTCCAGCGTCGCGCCGCCGCCGCGTTGCGTCCGATCCCACCCACGCCTAAGAAGCGGCGCCGTCCAAATCCCCAAACCCCGAGTCGCCCGATGTTCGCCCAGTCCGACACTTTGAGCCGCGTCAAGGCGTCCGCCACGGGGGCGGCGGCGGCCAAGGCGCGGGCGCTCAAGGTGGCGGGGCGGGACATCATCGCGCTCGACGCCGGGGAGCCCGACCTCGACACGCCGGACAACATCAAGCGCGCCGCCATCGCGGCGATCTGGGACGGCAAGACCAAATACACCGATGTAGACGGCATCCCCGAACTGAAGGAGGCCATCTGCGCCAAGTTCGCGCGCGAGAACCACCTCGCCTACACGCCGGCCCAGATCAACGTCTCGCCGGGCGGAAAGCCGGTGATCTACAACGCCCTGGTCGCCACCTTGAACCCCGGCGACGAGGTGGTCATGCCCGCCCCCTATTGGGTCAGCTACCCCGACATGGTGCTGCTGGCGGGAGGGACGCCAGTCTTCATCCCCACCTCCGCGGCGAACGGGTTCAAGGTCCGGCCGGCCGACCTGGAGGCGGCGATCGGGCCGCGCACCCGCTGGCTGATCCTCAACTCTCCCTCCAATCCGTCCGGCGCCGCCTATACGAGGACCGAGCTGGTCGCCCTGGCCGAGGTGCTGCTGCGCCACCCCCAGGTGTGGGTTCTCACCGACGACATGTATGAGCATCTGGTGTTCGGCGACTTCGAATTCACCACCATGGCCCAGGCGGCGCCGGCCCTCTTTGAGCGCACCCTGACCATGAACGGCGTCTCCAAGGCCTACGCCATGACCGGCTGGCGGATCGGCTACGCCGGCGGACCCGAGCCGCTGATAGCCGCCATGCGCAAGGTGATGAGCCAGACCACAACCAATCCCTCGTCGATCTCGCAGTGGGCGGCGGTGGAGGCCCTGAACGGGCCGCAGGATTTCATTCTCCCCAACGCCCGCCTGTTCGAAGGGCGCCGCGACCTGGTGGTCTCGATGATCAACCAGGCCAGCGGCCTTGCCTGCCCCACCCCGCAAGGCGCCTTCTACGTCTTCCCCTCCTGCGAGGCCCTGATCGGCAAGCGCGCCCCCAGCGGCCGGACCATCGCCAACGACGAGGATTTCGCGGCCGAACTGCTGGAGGCCGAAGGGGTTTCGGTGGTGTTCGGCCAGGCCTTCGGCCTCTCGCCCTTCTTCCGCATCAGCTACGCGGCGTCCACGGCCTTGCTGGAGGAGGCGTGCGGGCGCATTCAGCGGTTTTGTGGTGGGTTGAGGTAGGCGTTGACCGCCAATCAGGCCGCCTTGGCCACCTGCAGCGTGGCGCGCAGACCTGCGGCGGCCAGCATGTTCACCAGAGTGTCGAGACTGAACAGCTCGATCTTGCCGCGCATGAGATCCGAAACGCGCGGCTGTGTGACGCCAAACAGCTTGGCGGGCGGCGCGTTAAAGACCGAGATTGGCCGGGAGCGGAGGGGCGGCGTTCGGTCTTTCCAAGGCGCGCTTCAGACACCGGGATCGACGTCGTCAGCCACAAGCGTCTGCGCGGGCGAGAAGAAAGGCCGCTTCCCGCGCGTTGCGGGTGAGCTTGGCCGCTGCTTCGAATTGGGAGCGGGCCTCGGCCAGTCGGCCAGCCCGAAACAGAAAGTCGCCCCTCGCCGCCGGCAATGGCGCGTAAGTTCGCAGGGCGCCGGCGCCGGCAATCTCGTCCACCAGTCGCAGGCCCTCTTCGGGCCCAAAGGCCATGCTGTGGGCGATCGCTCGATTGAGATCGACCACCGGCGAGGGCGCCACCGTGCCTAGCTGGTCGTAGAGCGCGGCTATACGGAGCCAGTCAGTATCGGCCGCATTGCGCGCGCGGGCATGGCAGGCTGCAAGCGCGGCTTGCAACGTATAGGGGCCATCGCCGCCCAGAGCCTCGGCGCGGGCCAGCGCGTCAAGGCCTCGGCGGATCAGCAGCTGGTCCCAGCGTGCACGGTTCTGCTCGGTCAACGGCGCCAGGCCGCCGTCGGGTCCGGTCCGCGCCGGCAGGCGCGATGCCTGGATCTCCATCAGGGCCAGCAGGCCGAACACCTCGGCGTCCTCGGGCATCAGGCCCGCCAGCATACGGCCCAGCCGTTGCGCCTCCAGGCACAGGCTCGGCCGGACGAGGGCGTCGCCCGCCGTGGCGGCATAGCCCTCATTGAAGATAAGGTAGATGACCTCCAGCACCGAGGGAAGCCGCGTCGCCCGTTCGGCGCGGCGCGGCGCCTCGAAGCTCAATCCGGCCTTTCCGATCGTCTTCTTGGCGCGCACGATGCGCTGGGCGATTGTCGCCTCGCTCGACAGGAAAGCCCGAGCGATCTCGTCCGTCGTCAGACCGCCGATGACGCGCAGCGTGAGCGCGGCGCGGGCGTCGGCCGATAGTATGGGGTGGCAGGCTGTGAAGATGAGACCCAGCAGCTCGTCGCCAAGATCGTCGTTCATGGACGCTTCGATCGCTTCGGCCGCGCCCCCGACGCCAACGTTTGAATCGAACGCGCCGTCCAGCTCCCGCGCGATCTCCTCGTGCTTGCGTTCGCGCATCTTGTCGCGACGGATCGCGTCGATGGCGCGGCGTTTGGCGGTTGTCATCAGCCAGGCGCCGGGATTGGCCGGAACGCCGGTCCTGGGCCATTCGGAAAGGGCAATGACCAGGGCGTCCTGCGCCAGTTCCTCCGCACGGTCGATATTGCGCACCAGCCGAGCCAGGCCCGCGATGAGCCTGGCCCGTTCAATGCGAAAAGTCGCTTCGATCGCCCGGTGCGTTTCGCCTAGGGGGTGCGTTTCGCCTGCGGTCATACCGCCTTGTCGGCCAAGGCCGCGGAGGAGACAAGCACGCCCTCTGGCCGGCTCCAGCCGATGGTGTTGTCAGGCGACGCCGAGCTTCCCGCGCTCCCCCTCACGGGGCGCCGCGAGCTCCTCGGGCGTCATGAACTCGGCCAGATCCGCCGCCTCGTAGAACGGCCGGATCTCCATCTCGCTCTTCTTGCCCGGCATGGGATTGGGCGCGCGCTTTGCCCAAGCCATGGCCTCGTCCATGTCCTTGACCTCCCAGATCGAGAAGCCGGCGACCAGCTCGCGGGTCTCGGCGAACGGCCCGTCGATCACCGTGCGGCCGGGACCATCGAAGACGATGCGTTTGGCCCCGGCGTTCTTGAGCCCGGCGGCGGCAATGAAGACACCGGCCTCGACCAGCTCCTCGGTGAACCGGTCCATCGCCGCGAACGCTTCGAGCATCTCGGGCGTGGGCGCCGCGCCCATGTCGATGTCCTCACTGGCTTTTGCAAACACCATAACCCGCATTGTCTGTCTCCCTATTTGAGCCCGTCCCTTTGGCGTCTCATCGAAACGACGAACGAGGTTTCCGGAAATCGACATTGTCCTGCGTTTTTTTCAACGGTTGACGCGCGGGACGCCAACCGCCGCGTCCCGGTCAGGGAGCACGATGGGCGCGCGCGGACCTCGCGGCGCGACCCCCGGACTGTCGGTTTCCCACCCATCTCGGCCACCGGGAAGGTCGGCTCTTGGGCGGCGACGCCGCGCCACCACGAATGTCCGTTGTCAGGCCGCAAGCGAACGGTGAAATCGACGCTCAGCGGATATTGCCAGAACCTGACAGCCCCACGCTCCGCCAGTTGGAGAATCTCTTAGAGTGTCACTACGCACCTCTTTGGGATCAGTGCGCGGGCGCCAAGCCGGCGGCCGGGGCGCAGTAATTGCAGCTGTGCAGGATCAGGCTCTTCTGCGCCAGAGGTCCGTCATAGGCCCCCACCGCCCAGAGATCGTGGCCGATGGCCGCGACATCGGCGAGCAGGCTGTCGCCCTTCACCGACGGACTGGGCGTCGGCACATGCAGCCAGCTACCGCCTGGATCGGCCTGCTCGAGCAGAGTGAACTGCCGCCCGCTCTTTGGATCGAACCAGGCTCCGACCGCCCAACTGGTCCCGCCCGGAGCCGCGCCGATGCCGTAGAAGTGGTTGTCGCTGCCGCCGACCTGCTCGACCCGCTGCGCCCTCATCGGCAGCCCCTGGGCGCCGAGCTCTACCAGCCCAAACGTGCCCTCCGGATCATCCTCCGCCTCGCCAGCGGCGTGCAGCGCGCCCGAGGCGTCGATCACCACTCGGTAGAGGCGGGTGGTGGCGTCGCCCTGACCGCCCGGGGTGATCGGCAGCCAGCGGTCGCCCCGGCGCGCCAGTATCAGCGCCGGGTCGGGCGAGGCGTCGCCGGTGCTCTCGCCCACGGCCCAGACGGCGTCCCCGCGCGTCGCCACGCTGTAGAGAATATTCCCGGCCTTGCCCGGATCGGGGCTCGGCTCGATCGTCCAGACCTGGCCGTCGAAATGTTCGATCAGGGTATGGAATTTGTCGAGCGGCTGCTCGTATTCGCCCACCGTCCAGACATCGCTCGCCGAATGAGCGGCGACGCCGAACAGCACTGCGGCGACGCCCGCATCGGCCGGATGCGGGACCACGGTCCAGCTTGACCCGTCCCAGGCGAGGATCAGGGTGTGGGAGATGAAGGTGGCGTCATCGATAGCGTAGCCGACCGCCCATGCCTGGCCGGTCGGGGCGACGGCGACTTGGTGCAGGGCGTTGGCCTGGACGCCGACGTTCGGACTGGGGACCGCCGACCAAGCCTTGCCGTCATAGTGGGCGATGAAGGTCTGGGTGATGTTCGGACGGGTGTCGGGAATATACTGGCCGACCGCCCAGACATCGTCCGCGCGGCGCCCGGCGACGGCGGCGAAGGTGTTGTCGCCGGTCTTGCTGACGTTCGGGCTGGCGACGACCGTCCAGGCGCCGCATGCGCCGCCCGCCCGGGCGCCTCCGGCCGCGGCGCCGGCGAGGAGAACAAGCAGCAAGGCGGACGAAGATCGAAGCACCGGGTCCCTCACTTCCCCACCGCGAACAGCGGCGTCATCACGGGCACGTTGGCGGTATCGCAGGCGAAGCCGACGCATCCGACGCGGAAGGCCGTCTCGATCGTCCGCAGCAGCGAATAGTGGTTGTAGTGGGTGTCGTCGACCAGCCCACGCGGCCCGCGGCTGGTGATCACCGCGGTGTAGACCCTGCCGGTGCCGGGGATCGCGTCGCAGCATCCTCCGGTCCCGTTGCCTTCGTCGAAGGTGATTATGATGGCGTTGTTGCCGGTGGGCCAGAATGGCGCGGCGGTGATCATCGCCACGAGTTGGGCGACATAGGCGTTGCCGCGGCTGACGAGAACGTTATCGAGCTTGCCGCCCGGATTGCCGGAATCGCCGCACCACGGCGGCGAGCCGTGCATGTCGGTGCAATGATCGGGCACGATATAGCGGAAGCGCGGCGGGCCGGCCGCCAGATCGGCGGCGAGCTCGGTTATCGGCGCCATCTTGTCGCGCTTGGCGCCCGTCGCGATGTTGTGTCGGAAATAGACGAGGCCGTTGTGCTTGGTCCCGTAGAGGGCGCTGACGTCCGGCACCCCGTTGCAGCGGCCGGGAAAGCAGAGGCCAAGGTAGCCGCGGTGCGGCATGGATTGCAGATACCCCTTCCACGGGATGCCAGCCTGGTCGAGCTGGCTCATCAGGTTGGGCTTGTCGAGAAGGTGCAGATAGTAGGCGTTGTCGTCGGCGATGCCGAAGGCGTCGCCCCCCAGCATCGCAACATAGTTGGGCGCGCTGGGATCGGTGGTGGAGAAATACGAAGTCGCTAGACCGTAGGTGTGCAACAGGGCGGTCATGTTCGGCGCGGCCGGGTTGCCGATGATCTGCGCCAGACCGTGGTTTTCCTCGATGATTAGAAAAACGTGATCGTAGGCCGGGACGACCCCAGTCTGGGCCATGGCGGCCGGCGCCGCGAACATCAGGCCCAGAACCGTCGAGAAAGCCGCAAACCAAGCCGCCAAGCGCATCAAGTCACCCACAATACCCATGGTTTCAAAGGAGAAGCCTAGGCGCCGCGGGAGTTGTGAGTCAAGTTGCGGAGGCAGTTGCGGAGGCGGTTGCGGAGGCGGTGGCGTCGAAAGGCCGTGTGGGGAGAATTCTTGAGAAGCCTGGAGCAGGCGAGCCACTGGCATGAGGCTTCTAGTGGGAAGGAAATGTTGACTTTCTAGCGGCATCCGCCCGCGCTTCGCCCAACTGGTCTAAACGGCTACTTCCACCCACCTGAGAACTTCCCGGGATCCGCTTTCCGGCGATCAGCAATCGGTTGGGCGGCGCCCAACGTGATGAAACCGACGGGGCGCCATCCGTCAGATTCTCACCACTAGTTGACTTCGCTCTTCTTGGGCGGCGGCGGCAGAGGCGCGACCTGTACGCCGTCGGCCACCAGGGCCTTGACCTCGGCGCTCGAGGCTTCGCCGTAGATGCCGCGCTCCTCGGCTCGGCCCTCGTGTATCGACCGGGCCTCGGCGGCGAAGCGATCGCCGACATAGTCGAAGTTGGCCTCCACATGGCGGCGAACCTGTCCCATGGCTTCCATCATCATGGCCCGTGTCTTGCCCGGCGCCGAGCCGGGGCCCCTCGCCTTGGTCCCGGCCAGGGCCGGCGCCATGATCTGCTTGCGCACCGCCTGGCTGGCGCAGGCCGGACAGGCGATGAGGCCGCGCGCCGCCTGATCGTCGAAATCGGCCGAGGCGCCGAACCAGCCCTCGAAGTCGTGACCATGTTCGCAGATGAGGGCGTAGCGGATCATGGGCCGGCGAACGGGCGGGGATTGGCAAGCGCCGGTATGGCCGCCCGCGCCTTGTCCACCAGGGAAAGGTCGAGCTCGGCCGCCAGCACGCACGGCTCGTCGTGGTCGGCCAGGGCCAGAACCTCTCCCCACGGGGAGACCACCATGGACCGTCCCCAGGTCGCCATCCCCCCTTCGTGAGTTCCCCCCTGCGCCGCCGCGAGGACAAAGGCGCCGGTCTCGATGGCGCGCGCGCGCAGAAGCACTTCCCAGTGCGCCGCCCCCGTGGGCCGGGTGAAGGCCGCCGGCACGGTGAGAATCTGGGCTCCGGCCCTGGCCAACGCGGTGTGCAGGGCGGGAAAGCGAAGATCGTAGCAGATGGTGAGACCGAGCCTGGCGCCCGCCGCCGACGCGACCACGGCCCGCTCTCCCGGCTCGTAGGTGTCCGATTCCCGGTAGCGTTCGCCGGTGGGCAGATCGACGTCGAACATGTGCAGCTTGTCGTAGGTGGCGGCGACCGCGCCGGCGGGATCGACGAGGATCGACCGGTTGGCCGCTTTGCCGTCTTCGCGCCTGACGATGGCCGAGCCGATCAGAAGCCAGACGCCGAGTTCCGCCGCCAGGGCGCGGTAGCCGCGCACCGCCTCGTCCATTTCGAGAGGCGCCAGGATCTCAAACAGGCGGTCGCGGTCGCGCTGCACGATATTGCTCACCTCGGGCGTGACGATCAGGGCGGCGCCGCCGGCCGCCGCCTGCCGCACCAGCGGCTCCGCCTGGCGCAGAGCCGCGCCCTGGGTGGCGGGAGTGCGAAGCTGGATGAGGGCGACCTTGAGCATTCAGCCCGCCAACAGGCTGTCGAGCCTGCCTTGGCGCTCAAGCTCCATGAGTTCGTCGCACCCGCCGATATGGGCTTCGTCCACAAAGATCTGCGGAAAGGTGCTGGCCCCCGAACGGGCGATCATCTCGCGGCGCTTGGCCGGATCGAAACCCGCCTCGATCTCGGTGAACGCCACGCCCTTATCGCCCAGAAGACCCAGGGCCCGGGCGCAGAAGCCGCAGAAGGGGCGGGTATAAATGGTGACGTGGGCCATGGAGGATGAAGCTTCTAAGGCAGGTCCGCGGGAGCGAAAGACGCCGGTCATATAGTGCGTCCGGCCAACTCTTTCACGCGCGCGATGACGGCGACATCGACGCGCGCCGCCCCGGCCCCTTTCAAGGCCCGCGCGCAGGCTTCCACGGTGGCGCCGGTGGTCAGCACGTCGTCGATGAGCAACAGCCGACGGCCCTCGATCCGCCGGCGCCAGGACGGCGCGACGACGAACGCGCCGGCGACATTGCGCCGCCGACCCGATCCGGACTTGCCGCCTTGGCTACCGGTGGACCGTGTGCGCGTCAGGGCGTCGGGCAGGTAGGCAAGGCCAGCCTGCCGGGCCAAGGGCCGGGCGATCTCCGCGGCCTGGTTGTAGCGGCGGCGCAGAAGCCGCCAGCGGTGCAGCGGCACCGGAACCACCCCATCCAGCTCCGGCAGGACATCGGCGGCCGCCCGCGCGATCCAGCGGGCGAAGAGACCGGCCAGATCGGTGCGGTCGGCGTGTTTCAGTTTGAGGATCAGGTCGCGGGAGTGCTCGTCGTAGAGGCAGGCGGCGCGGGCATGGTCGAAGGCAGGCCTCCGCCCCTGGCAGACGGCGCAGCGCGCGCCGACCCCCAGGTCGTATTCGAACGGCGCGCCGCACCCGTCGCAGAACGGCGCCTCGATGAAGGCGATCCGCGTCCAGGAGTCCGCGCCGAGGCCCGGCGATTGAACGCTGGCGCCTCCGGGGCCTTCGTCCAGCCTCCTCGGCGGCAGCAGCAGGTCGAGCGCGCGACCGGCCGCGCCGCGCCAGCGTGGCGCGAACACCCAGGGAATGGAGATTGATCCCACTGTCTCACCCCTCCGTCCATCGACCCAGCTTTGCACGGGGGGGCGCCTTGCGGTAGCTCTGATCGACCTTCATGACCGCCCCGCCCGCTCTCTTCGACCGCCGCCTGCATCGCCAGAGGCTGGCGCGCGCCGCCAGCGGCTTTGCCAAGGCCGATTTTCTGAGAACATCGGCGGCGGCGGACCTGGTGAGCCGCCTGCAATCGATCGGCCGCGACTTTCCCGTGGCGGTCGATCTCGGGGCCCGGAACGGCGCCTTCGCGCGCGCCCTGGCGACCGCCGAGGCGACCGGCAAGGTGGGGTTTCTGGCGCAAACGGACCTTACCGCCGCCATGCTGGCCGGCCGGCCCGGGGCGCGGCTGGTCGCCGACGAGGAGCGGTTGCCCCTGGCCGAGGCGAGCGTGGACCTCATCGTTTCCGCCCTCGCCCTGCACTGGACCAACGATCTGGTGGGGACGCTGATCCAGATCCGCCGAGCCTTGAAGCCGGACGGACTGTTCCTGGGCTCGCTGTTCGGCGGCGTCACCCTGACCGAGCTTCGCCAGGCGCTTCTGGAAGCCGAGGCCGAGTTGAAAGGCGGCGCGGGCCCCCGCGTCTCGCCGTTCGCCGACGCCAGCGACATGGGAGCCCTTCTGCAGCGGGCGGGGTTCGCGCTGCCGGTGGTCGATGTCGATCGCTTCACTGTCCGTTACGGCCACCCGCTGGCCCTGATGGCCGACCTGCGGGCCATGGGCGAGACCAGCGTCCTGGTGGAGCGGCCGAACGCGAACCTCACGCGCGCGGTCCTGGCCCGCGCCGGCGAAATCTATCTTGAGCGGTTTGCCGCGAACGGCCGCATCGCGGCGACCTTCGAGATCGTCACCCTCACCGGCTGGGCGCCTCATCCCGCCCAGCCAAGGCCGCTGAAACCGGGCTCGGCCAAGATGCGACTGGCCGACGCCCTGGGCCAGATTGAACGGCCGGCGGGAGACAGGGCGAAACCTTAGAGAAGATCGCGCAACCAAGCCACCAGCGGCGCGTCGGC
>JBDTIW010000132.1:0-6167 GCA_039936215.1 Caulobacteraceae bacterium
TGATCATGGGTGGTCTCTCGGCGGCCCACCAGAACACCCGCATCGGCCGCCACGCCTTCGTGGGCGGCATGGCGGGGGTCAATCACGATGTGATTCCGTTCGGCAATGTGTGGGGCAATCACGCCCACCTCGAGGGGCTCAACCTGGTCGGCCTCAAACGCCGCGGCTTTTCGCGCGAGGCGATCAACACCCTGCGCGCCGCCTACCGCATGTTGTTCGCCGAGGAGGGCACGTTTCAGGAACGTCTGGAAGATACCGCGGAGGTCTATGGCGCCTCACCCCAGGTGATGGAAATCGTCGATTTCATCCGCGCCGACGCCAGTCGGCCGCTGACCACGCCGCAGCGGGAAATCTGACGTCGACGCCGCGCAAGCTGGGCCTGATCGCGGGCGGCGGGGCGCTCCCGGTCAGCCTGGCGCGCCATTGCCGGGCCGCCGGCCGGTCGGTGTTCGTGGTGCGATTGCGAGGCTTCGCGGCCCCTGACCTGGACGCGTTCGACGGCGTCGATGTCGGCATCGCGGAGCTGGGCAAGGCCATGGCCGCCTTGCGCCAGGCCCGCTGCGACAGCGTCTGTTTCGCCGGCATCGTCGATCGCCCCGACTTCAAAGACCTGAAACCGGATTTGCGCGGCCTGGCGGCGCTCCCCGGCGTGATCGCGGCGGCGCGCCAGGGTGACGATGGCCTGCTGACCTTCCTGATCGGTGAGTTCGAACGGGAAGGCTTCGCCGTCGAGGGCGCTCACGAGGTGATGGCGCTCACTCTGGAGGTTGGGGCGTTGGGGGGCCACGCACCGGGCCCCGAACATCTGCCTGATATCGCCCGGGCCATGGAAGCGGCCAGAGCCATCGGCGCCCTCGATATAGGCCAAGGCGCGGTGTGCTGCGACGGCCTGGTCCTGGCTCTTGAGGCCCAGGAGGGCACCGACGCCATGCTGGCCCGCGTGGCGAGCCTGCCCGAGGCGATCCGCGGGACGCCGGATCGGCGGCGCGGTGTGCTGGCCAAGGCCTGCAAGCCGGGCCAGGACACGCGCGTGGATTTGCCGACCATCGGCCCTAGGACCGTGCGCCGGGCGGCCGCCGCCGGGCTGGCCGGGGTGGCCGGAGAGGCCGGCCTCATCCTGCTGCTCGACCGCGAGGAAACGATCGCGGCGGCCGACGAACTGGGCCTCTTCCTGATCGGAGTGGCGGCGCGGTGAGTGGTCCCACCGTGATGCTGGTGGCCGCCGAGGCCTCCGGCGATAGCCTGGGCGCCGCGCTGGCCGCCGCGCTGCGCCAGCGATTGGGAGAGAGGGTGCGCTTCGTCGGCGTCGGCGGGGCGCGCATGGCGGTGGCGGGGATCGACAGCCCGTTCGACATCGCCGCCCTCTCGATCCTCGGGCCGATCGACGCGCTCGCCGCGTGGCCCCTGGTTGTGAAGCGGGCGCGCCAGACCGCCGCCGTCGCGGCCCGCGAACACCCCGACGTCGTGGTGCTGATCGACGCCTGGGGATTCAACCTGAGGGTGGCGCGACGGCTGCGACGTCTCGACCCGGATCTAACCTTGATCAAATATGTGGCGCCTCAGGTATGGGCGACCCGGCCTGGGCGGGCGAAAACCCTGGCGCGAACCGTGGACCGATTGCTCACCATCCACGCCTTCGACGCACCCCTGTTCGAGCGCGTCGGACTGCCCGTGACCTTCGTCGGCAACCCGGCCTTGAGCCGCGATTTTTCCACCGCCGATCCCGCCCGCTTCCGGGTCAGGCTAGGCGCTGGTCCCGCCGACCCGATCCTTCTGGTGCTGCCCGGCAGCCGGGCGGGCGAGGTCGATCGCCTCCTGCCCCCCTTTGAGGCGGCGGTGAATATCCTCAAGGCCGCCCGCCCGGAACTGCGCGTCGTGGTCGCCGCCGCCGAAACGGTCGCGCCGGCCGTCAGGGACCGGGTCGCCGCCTGGACCCATGGCGCCTTGGTCATCGAGGGCGAGGGCGCCCGCCTGGACGCCATGCGCGCCGCCACCGTGGCCCTGGCCTGCAGCGGCACGGTGACCACCGAACTGGCCCTGGCCGGCTGCCCCATGGTGGTGGCTTATCGGCTGGGATCCTTGAGCCATCTGATCGTCAAGCGCCTCATCCGCACCCCATGGATCACCCTCTTCAACGTCGCGGCCCGCGCCTTTGTCGCCCCCGAACTGGTTCAGAACGACTGCAACGGCCCGGCCCTGGCGCGAGAAATCGCCCTTCGCCTGGACGATCCGGCTTTGCGGGCGACACAGATCGCGGATCAGACAACGGCGCTGGAGATCATGCGCGGCGGGATAACCGACCCCATTGGCGCGGCGGCGGACGCGGTGATCGAAGCGCTCAACGAGTCGGTCCGCCAGCTACCAGGCCGGATCTTGTCGCCTCGCTGTTCGCGCTTCGGGTCCGACCGGCGCGCCTCGGACTTGCGCATAGACGGCGTCGAACCCTTTGAGGGTGCGTAAATCCGCGACCCCGCCGATGGAGATTGGCGTTCCCAGATATAGCACGGCTCCTCGCGAGGAGGTGAACTTGGGCCACCTGGGGAGCGATGGTCCGTTGGGGTCGCCAGTCTTGGCGAAGTTGGTCCAATAGGTGGACATGACCTTGGCCATGAACCGGTCCGCCTTGGTCCAAGGCCAGGACTCCTGATCGAGATGGTCGAACGCATACCAAAGCTCGGCGAAGTGACTGGCGCCCCAGCCGGCGTAGATCGACGTCGCGGGAAATGGCGGCTGCTGGTTGAAATGGTAGTAAAATACCGGCTGGCGCCCCGTGGCCGCCTGTAGCCGCGCCCAGGTCCACATGTCCCAGCCGAAGCGCAGATCGCGCTCAAACTCGACGCGCCCCGTCCTGGCCTCCGCGTCTGTAACGTGAGGGTAGGCGTCGAGCAGGGCCGGCGGCAACGCGCCCCAAGTCTTCTTGATATCGCCGGCGAAGGTTGAAGCCTTCACGGCCGAAACATCGACGAGGGCGCGCGCCTCTTCTTCATTGGAGCCAACGAGGATCGGCACATCGTTCTGTCGGCCTTGAGCGAACGCGTCGTACGGCGAGCGCGGCAAGACATAGCCATCCAGAACCGGATGGGTGATGGTCGATGCCTCGCCTTGCAGGAGGCGAGGGGCGGGCAGGCGGCGGAGATCGGCGAGAGACCCGGCGCCGAGCGACGATGCATAAGCTTGCCCCTGTCGTTCGGCTCCGGCGAGCAGCCAAGTCGGAGCGAGTTGGTTGGGCTCAAAAACGCCGCCGCTTTCGCCGATAGCGCGCTGGAACAAGCCCCTGGCCAGCGGAGAGGCCATAAGGGCGCTGACCGACATGGCGCCTGCCGACTGACCAAATATGGTCACCCGATCGGCGTCGCCGCCGAACGCGGCGATGTTGTTCTTCACCCACGCGAGGGCGGCGATCTGGTCCTGCAGACCATAGTCGCCGGAGGTTTTTTGAGGAGATTCTCGCGTCAACTCCGGCAGCGCCAGGAAGCCGAAAGCCCCGAGTCGATACCCAACGGTGACGACGACAACGCCTTTGCGCGTGAGCTTGTCGCCCCAATAGAGCGGCATGGAAGCCGATCCGTTGGAGAAACCTCCTCCATGGATAAAGACCATGGTCGGAAGGCGTGCGGTGGCGGCCTTCGCCGGTGTCCAAATGTTGAGATAGAGGCAGTTCTCGCTGATCTTGGGTGGCGTCTCCCCGGGCATGGACACGCCGGTCTGCATGCAGGCGGGCGCGAAATGTGTCGCCGCTCGAATGCCGGCCCATGGCCGCGCGGGTTGAGGCGGGCGCCAGCGCAAATCGCCCACGGGCGGTGCGGCATAGGGAAGCCCCAGGTAAGTGCTCACGCCGTCGGCTCTTGATCCTTGCGCCCAGCCCGCAGCGGTGTGGGCGAGCGGTTGCGACGCTTGCGCGGGGACCGAGCCTAGAAGAACCAGGGCCGCCGCCGCATGCCAAATCTTCATATATTCACCCTTGCCGGCGGACCTGCCGCCCGCGAGGCCAGGGTGGTTACCGGCCGCCGCGCCCGCAATATCCATCTATCCCTCCCCGGCGGCCGTTCGTCACAAAACCGGTCGGTCTGGACAGGTTGGCGCGCTACGCGGCATGTTCTGCGGCAATGGTTCCCCCGTCACTCCTCGCGGCGCGCGCGCGCCGGTCCTCCGTCTCGTCCGCTTGGCGCTGGGCAGGCGTGGCCTTCGTCTATTGGTTGACCTGCATGACGGTGCTGGAGCCTGGCAATGTCGCGGGGGCCTTGGACGCCGGGATACACCTGCGGTGGGGTGTCGAGGCCGCCCGGCTGATCGGCGCTGGTGTCCTGGGGGCCGCGTTCACCCCGCTCGTGCTGAAGTTGGCCAGCCATTTTCCTGTCAAAGGCTGGCCCGACTGGAGGCGCGCGATACTCCTGGGCCTCGGTATTGGCGCCCTGGCGCTCGCGATGATTGTGGTTTCGTGCGTCCTGGCGGGATTGGTGCTGCGGGGCGATGCCGCGCTCGCTCTGGCCGACGTCCAACGCGAACTGTTCGCCAACGGGCTCTTGGTGAGCCTCTGTCTCTGCGGCTTCCTCGCCATTGTGCAAGCCGCGCGCCGCCTCGCCGGTGTGGGACCCATGGAAGAAGCCGGTGCGTCAAGCAAGCCCGCCGAAAGCCAATGGCAAGCCTTTCTCCCGATCAAGGAAAGAGGGCGGCTGACGATGCTCCCCCTTAGTTCCGTCGATTGGATCGAGACCCAGGGCAACTATCAGGCGCTCCATGCTGGCAGCGCCGTTCATCTGATCCGCGAGACGTCCGCCCGCCTGATCGCGCGCCTGGACCCGTCACGTTTCGTGCGCATTCATCGCCGGACCGTTGTCGCCTTGGATCGCGTGCGCCAAGTCGAAGCCTTGCCCAACGGAGACGGTGTGGTTCGTCTCGCCTGTGGCGCCGAACTACGTCTCGCTCGCGGCTATAGGGAACGATTGCGAGGTCAGCTTGAGAGGGCAATTTCCATCGCTTGATAAGGGAGGGAACTCTTACCCCCGCGACTCCAGCGGCGGATAGTCGCGCTTCAGGGGGCCGGTGTAGAGCTGGCGGGGGCGGCCCAGCTTGCGTTGAGGGTCTTCGAACATCTCCTTCCACTGGCTGATCCATCCCACGGTGCGGGCGATGGCGAACAGGACGGTGAACATGGTGGTCGGAAAGCCCATGGCCTTGAGAGTGATGCCGGAATAGAAATCGATGTTGGGATAGAGCTTGCGGTCGACGAAATAGGGATCGTTCAGGGCGATCTTTTCCAGCTCAAGGGCGACCTTCAGCAACGGGTCGTCGCCGTCGCCGATTTCGTCAAGCACCTCGTGGCAGGTCTTCTGCATGACCGTCGCCCTGGGGTCGTAGTTCTTGTAGACCCGATGACCAAAGCCCATCAGACGGTATTTGCGGTCTTTGACGCCTTGGACGTATTCGGGGATGCGATCGACGCTGCCGATGTCCTGGAGCATCATCAGCGCTTCCTCGTTGGCCCCGCCGTGGGCCGGTCCCCACAGGCAGGCGATGCCGGCGGCGATGCAGGCGAAGGGGTTGGCTCCAGAGGAGCCGGCCAGGCGGACCGTCGAGGTGGAGGCGTTCTGCTCGTGATCGGCGTGCAGGATGAAAATGCGGTCCATGGCCCGGGTCAGCACCGGGTTGGGCTGCCAGTCCTCGGCCGGGACCGAAAAGGCCATGCGCAGGAAGTTCTCGGCATAGGTCATGTCGTTGCGCGGGCTCACGAACGGTTGGCCGATGGAATATTTGAACGCCCGCGCGGCGATGGTCGGCATCTTGGCGATCAGCCGGTGGGCGGAAATCTTGCGCTGCTCGGGATCATCGACGTTGATGCTGTCGTGATAGAAGGCCGACAGCGCGCCGACCGCCCCAGTCATGATCGCCATGGGGTGGGCGTCCGAGCGGAAACCGGTGAAGAAGCGGTCGAACTGTGCGTGCAGCATGGTGTGGTAGGTGATCGTGTGTTCGAATTCGGCGTACTCCGCGGCGGTCGGCAATTCGCTGTTCAGGAGCAGGTAACAAACTTCGAGAAAACTCGAATTTTCCGCGAGCTGTTCAATCGGATAACCGCGGTGCAGCAAAACTCCCGCGTCGCCGTCGATATAGGTGATCTTGCTTTCGCAACTCGCTGTCGAGGTGAAGCCGGGGTCGAAGGTGAAGAC
>JBDTIW010000133.1:0-6919 GCA_039936215.1 Caulobacteraceae bacterium
GCGCCACCTCCCCCGCTGCGCGGGGGAGGATTGAAGAAAAGCCAGCCGTTTTCAACGCAATCAATCCTCCCCCGTCCCCTTACGGGGGAGGTGGCGCGCGGCGCCCTCTCGCGCCGCGTGACGGAGGAGGCGTCCGGCTGCCGCGCACGGGGCTATGTGGAGGCCCCGCCATGATCGCGCGCCTAGACATCGAGAATCTCGCCATCCAACGCGGTGAACGCGTCCTGTTTCGCGAACTGAACTTCTCGCTCACCGCGGGCGAGGCGGTGGTGCTGACCGGCCCCAACGGCGCCGGCAAGACCAGCCTTCTGCGCGCCGTGGCCGGTTTCATCCGGCCGCTGGCCGGACGTGTGCGGTTCCATGGCGCAGCCGGCGAGATCGAGGCGGACGACGCCCGCCGCCGCGCCTGCCACCTGATCGGCCATCAGGACGGCCTCAAGACCAGCCGCCCGGCCCGCGAGGAACTGATCTTCCAGGCCCGCTGGACCGGCGGGCGCGAGGCGGACGCCCTGGCGGCGGCGGACCGCCTGGGGCTTGGCCGCCTGCTTGATCTGGAGGTGCGCATGCTGTCGGCCGGCCAGCGGCGGCGGCTGGCCCTGGCCCGGCTCATCGCCGCGCCCCGGCCCCTGTGGCTTCTCGACGAACCCCTGGCGCCCCTGGACGGGGCCAGCCGCGCGCTCTTCGGAGAGGCGATGAACGAGCACCTGCAAGGCGGCGGCCTGATCCTGGCGGCGGTTCACGACCCCCTGCCGATCGCCGCCCGCGCCGTGGAGATCGGCGGGTGAGCGCCGTTGCCGTGCTCCTGCGCCGCGAACTGGCCCTGGCCTGGGGGCGGGGCGGCGGGCCGCTGCTGGCGCTCGGCTTCTTCGCGGCGGCGACCGCCATGCTCCCCCTGGCCGTCGGTCCCTCGCCGGCCCGTCTGGCGGCGGTGGCCGGCGGGGTCACCTGGGTGAGCCTAGTTCTGGCCAGTCTCCTCGGTCTCGACCGCCTGTTCGAGCGCGACTTCGAGGACGGCGCCCTTGATCTGCTCAGCCTGGGGCCGCTCCCCCTGGAAGTGGTGGCGGCGATCAAATGCCTCGCCCAATGGCTGGTCGCCGGCGCGCCCCTGGCCCTGGCCGCGCCCATCGCCGCCATCGCTTTGGGCGCACCCGTCGCCGCCGCGCCGATGATCGTGGCGGCCGCCGCCCTGGGCGGAATTGCCTTCGCCTTCGTGGGTGGGGCCGGCGCGGCCCTGGCCCTGGCCAGTCGGCGCGGCGGCCTGCTGATCGCGGTCATCGTCCTGCCGCTGCTCAGCCCCCCGGTGATCTTCGGCGGCGCGGCGACGGCCGCCTTCCAGGCCGGCCTGCCGTGGACCACCGCCTTCGCCCTCCTGGCCGCCTACGCCCTGGCCGCCGTCGCCCTGACCCCCTTCGCCATGGCCGGCGCCTGCCGCAACGCCCTGTCATGAGCGCCGCGGTTCATTCAGGCGACATTCATGGCGCGCGGCGTTAGGATGGGCCAGCCAACGGAGCCGTCCATGACTAGAACTTCCACCGCCCTTTCCCTCCTCGCCGGTCTGGCGTTCAGCTTGGCCGGGACCGGCGTCGGTCTGGCTCAGGATCAGTACGGCCCGCCGCCAGGACCGCCCGGTCCCAACGGCGCCCCGCCGCCCCAGACCCCCGCGTCCCAGGCCACGCGCCTGCGCCAGACCCTGCGTCTGCGTCCCGACCAGGAAGGGGCGTTGCAGGCCTTCATCGCGTCCCAGACCCCGCCGCCCGGGGCCATGGACCGCATGCGCCGCCAGGAGGAAGACTCCGCCTCCCTGCCGACCCCGGCCCGCCTGGATTTCATGATGGCGCGCATGGATGAGATGCGCGGCCTGATGGTGACCCGGATCGCCGCCACCAAACGCTTCTACGCGGGGCTCACCCCCGCCCAGCAAGGGGCGTTCGACGCCCTGCAGCCGTCGGACGGCGGGCGCTGATCGGGGGGCGTTCGGCTCAATTTTGAGGCCTTGAAGATTGGGGGGACGGCCATTGTCCAAGACCGTTGTGGTGACCGGCGCATCGACCGGCATCGGCTTCGCCACCAGCCTGGCGCTGGCCAAGGCCGGTTACGATGTCTTCGCGGGGGTGCGCTCAGCAAACGCCGGTGAGGCGCTCGTTAAGGCGCGCGCCGCCTTGCCGGGCGAGATCACGCCGATCCCGCTGGAGGTGACCGACCCGACTTCGGTTGCCGCCGCCGCGGCGCAAGTGAAGGCGGCGCTGGGCGGCGAGCCGCTGTTCGGCCTGGTCAACAACGCCGGCGTCGGCATGGGCGGGCCCTTGCTCTACCAGCCGATCGACGAGATCCGTCAGGTCTTCGAGGTCAATGTCATCGGCCTGATCGCGGTGACCCAGGCCTTCGCGCCGATGCTGGCGGCGACGCCGGGCAGCGCCGCGCGGCCGGGGCGCATCGTCAACATCAGCTCGGTCGGCGGCAAGATCGGCGTGCCGTTCCTGGGCGCCTATGTGGGCTCGAAACACGCCGTGGAGGGCCTCTCCGAATCCCTGCGCCGCGAGCTGATGCTGTTCGGAATCGACGTGATCGTCATCGGCCCCGGCGCGGTGCTCACCGCGATCTGGGACAAGGCCGAGGCCGCCGACACCGCCTACCTCGCCGGCACGCCCTATGAGGCCACCGCCAGGCAGTTCAACGACTATTTCATCAAGAATGGACGCCAAGGGTTGAAGGCCGAGCGTCTGGGCGAAGCGGTGCTGAAGGCCCTGACCGTGGACAAGCCCAAGACCCGCTACGCCGTGGTCAAGAACGCGCTCGCCAACTGGACGATCCCCCGCATGCTGCCCAAGCGAACCGTCGATCGAACGATCGCCAAACAACTGGGGTTCATCAGGTAGGGTCGGGTCGCAGGGGCGAAAGGCCGACGTGCGCCAATGGAGCGGACATTGGCTCCGCTCCTGCTTCAAGACCTTCGCGCGGTCCCGCACGTCGGGTCCGCGAAGGTTGGCTTTCAGCCGCAGCTTCAACGGCGAGATTCGACCCTCAGCGGCCATTGACAAAGCTCGGCGACTGTCTCGGTGGCGTTAAGAAAGGGAGTCTCTATTCGGGGTCCAGCCAGACGGAAGACGCTCAATCAACAATGTGTCGTTCCAGATTCCCCTGACCGGAAATTGCTCTTGTTCAGCCGTCAATTCACCAACCCGCCACTCGCGCTCTCCGTCCCACAACCACCAGATTTCGACCTTGTTCGTCTTGGGGTCATTCACTCCGCACCTGAATACAGGAAATTGGCGCAAGGGTGGCGCGATAGGGGTGTTTCCCATGGCGGACACCATGCCGCAGTTGATTGCCACGCTCAGTGGAAAGAAGCATGAAAATACTGGCACTCCGGCGATGCAATCTTCTAAATTCTTCGGGCGAACGGCGTGGCGTCCACTGAATAGTCTTAAAAAATGTCCGTAGCGCGGAGGTCTGATATGTTTGTGCGTGAATTGCCCATACATTGGGTAATCTTGAACGATAAACTCGATTACGTCGCCGATTTTTGGTCGGTGCATTTTTGCGTTCGCCATGAGTCTTCGCTGTTACATACCCATGACCGCCATCGTCCCGTCGGACCATTTGGCGATCGGGATAAAGTACAGGGCGGCGGGATCGATGCCGGGGCCGCCGCTGAGCACGGGCGAACCGGGAAGGTCGGCGCCCCAGTCCGGCGTTTCGCCACGCGCGTCCCGCGGCATGAAGAGCATCAAGTGCGGATGCCAATGGCCCCCTGCTTCGTCGCCCAGATAGCCGTCCTTAGACATCATGTAGCTCATGGCGCCGTTTTCCGGCGGCCGTATTCCGCCGGCGGCGATGGCGGCCTTGGTGCGCCGGACGATCTCATCCTTCGAGGCGCCGGCCAGAACCCATTTCGTGCGCTCGAGATAGGTCGGCATCACCGAGCGCACCGCGGCGGGGTTGAAGCAGAGCGGGCCTCGCACCTTGGGGTTCCAGAACTCGACATTGTGGGGTTCGTTGGCCCAACTGCGTTCGACGAGGCAGACAAAGCCGTTCTTGCCTTTCGCCGCAGTCTCGTAGCCGGCGGCGCCCATCGTCATGATTTCCGCGTCGTTCGAGATCGATGGCGGCGCCGCACTGCGCGCCAGGGCGACCTCGTCGGCCTGGCGCGCCATCCGATAGGCCGCGATCGGCGCCGCGTTTGGGTAGTTGGGAGCGTCCGCCAGAACCGGTCCGGCGCCGAGCGAGATCGCGAGGAGGGTACCGAAAAGCCTCGGCACGGCGTCTGTTCGCATCATTTGGACCATGGGCCCCTCCATTCTGCAGGTCAACGTCCCCTCATGGCAGCAGCTAAGCGGCCTCGCCGCCCACCAGACGGCGCATGGTTTCGGGATCGTTGGCGATGGCGGTGAGTAGGGCGCGGGCGGGGGCGTCCGGCCGGGCGCGGCCCTGCTCCCAGTCCCTCAGGGTCGAAAGCGGCACATGGTAGCATTCCGAGAAGCGTGCCTGGGTCATCCCGAGGCCGGCGCGGATGGCTCTGATGTCGTTGGCGCGCTTGGCCCGCGCGAGCATCTCCTTGGTGAGCGGCTGGGCGTCCGGATCGGCGAGGGCGCCGGCGAGGCGTTCCTCATCCGACAGCGCGCGCAGGCGCGCCCAATCCGTCCTGCCCGCCGGTGGATCAATCCTGATCATGTGTGAAGTACCTTTGGCTCTCGGCCCGAGTCGCGGGCCTTGCTGAAATGATCCGGCAGAGATGTTCATGGCGAAAAACCGTCACCACGAACAAAACATCGCCATGGCAGACGCCGATTATTTGAATTCTCTCCTCGCCATAGTCAAACCTGTCATCGACAACCTCGATCCGGAACGGGTCTAGCACCGCCCGCCTCGCATCCTCGAAATCGACTCCGTGGAAGGCGAGGTTGCGCCGGGCCTTGGCCGGATCCCATTCGAATTGCACGACGGCGTATACCGGTTATCGGTAGTGGATTCAAGCGCGATTGCGGAACTCTGGCGGCGCGGATCGACGCGATCATCATCGGCCCTGGCGCGGCGTTCCCCGTGATCAGGGACAAGGCCGAGGCCGCCGGCGCCGCGCCAACACCCGCTGAATGTGGCCCCTAGGTCCCGGCTCTCCGCGCAAGATGCGCTCCGGCCGGGATGACGACGATGGGTTAAGAGCGACTCATCCCTCTTTGGCCGACTGATTTGCTCCGACACCGCCCCCCGCCGCCTTCGCGGCCTCCTCGAAAATCCATTTCCGAAACGCCGCGATCTTGGGCTCGCCAAGCCGACCCTTCCGGCAGACGAACCAAAAGCCGAAGGGACTGGGCATTTCCGCCGCGAACGGTTTGACCAGCCGGCCGGCCGCCAGGTCGTCGTCGACGAGCGGGGACAGGCCCAGGGCGAAACCCTGGCCGGCGACCGCGGCCGACAGCGCCATATGGCTGTTGCTGAACAGCGGACCGCCGTGGTCGGCGCCGCGCTTCACCCCGGCCTTGGCGAACCAGGCGCTCCAGGTCGGCAGGCCCGGCGCCACCGTTGACGATTCGTCGTGCAGCAGGAGCGCCGGCTCGATCCGCGCCGGGTCGGCGCCGTATTGCGCCGCCAAAGCCGGGCCGCAGACCGGAAACGCGGTCGCCGGAGCGATCCGTTCGCCGTGCAGGTCGCCATGTTCGCCGGCGCCGTAACGCAGGCCGATATCGACGCCGTCGCGGCCGAAGTCCGCCCGGCGGTCGGACGCCGCGATCCGAACCTGTATTCGCGGATGGCGCGCGGCGAAGCTCGCCAGGCGCGGCGCGACGGTCCTGACGGCGAGGCGCCACCGAACTGGTGATCGGCCCAGCTATCCGCCCGGCTTCACGAACTTCAGGGCATACTGATCGGTCTTGCCGCGGATCGCCGGATCGAAAATCGTCCTAGTGTGATCGTCGCCCGGCCGGTTCAGGAATTTGCCTTCCGCCACCAGCGTGAAGCCCGCTGCGGTCACCTCGCGGATCACTTGCGCCTTCTCGATCCGATGCAGCACCGCGATCTCTTGAAGGGTCGTGCCCGGATTGGCCTGATGGTCGAGGATGAAATAGACGCCGCCCGGCTTGAGCGCCTCGAACACGCCTCGATTGAACGCCGCCGTATCGACCGCGCCATATTTGGCGATCTTCAGGTCGTGATAGTTCTGGGTGATCCAGAAGAGGTCGATCTTTTCCGGCAGCTTCATCTGGCCGAACGGTTCGACGTCGAGCACGACGTTGGTTCGGCCCGGCTCGGCGGTCAGTCGCTGGTCGGCCTTGACCGAATCCTTCCAGCCGGCGTTCTCCACCGCCAGGACCTTGCCCCTCGGCCCCACCACATCGCTCAGCATCCGCGTGTAATAGCCGCCGCCCGGGAACAGCTCCCCGACCACCATACCCGGCTTCACACCGGCGAAAACCAGGGTGTCGGTGGGATCGCGCAGCGTGTCCGTGGCAACGTCGTCTTTCGGTCGCGCAGGGTCGGCGACCGCGCTGGCGACATAGGCCGGCGTTTCGGCGGCCCGCGCCCCGCCCACGGACAGAAGAAGCAGAAAAATCGCGCCGGCAAGATGTCGTTTCATTTGTCGTCTCCTCGCGTTCGGGACATCCTACACCAAAGGGGCATTGCTACATCTCCGTCGCGCCAAACGCCCGCTCCACCATACCCGCGAAGGCGATCGTCGTGCGGTCTTCCAGATACGGCCCGATGATCTGCAGGCCGATGGGGAGGCCGGCCCGGGTCCTGCCGACGGGGATGGCGGTGGCGGGGAGGCCGGGCAGGGTAGCCAGGCCGGGCCAGGCGAGCTGAGCGGCATAGGGCGTTTCGGCGCCGTCGATCATGTGGATGCGGCTGTTGAAGTCGCCATCGTCGTGAGGGAAGGCGACCACCCCGAAGGTCGGGGCGAGGACCACGTCGAAGGTCTTGAACA
>JBDTIW010000134.1:0-4741 GCA_039936215.1 Caulobacteraceae bacterium
GATTGTCGCGCAGATAGTCGAAGCCGAACTCGTTGTTGGTGCCGTAGGTGATGTCGGCCCCGTAGGCCCGCTGGCGCTCGCCCTGCGACAGGCCGTTGACGATCACCCCGACCGAAAGGCCCAGGAACGTGTAGACACGGCCCATCCATTCGGCGTCGCGGCTGGCCAGATAGTCGTTGACGGTGACCAGATGAACGCCCTTGCCGGCCAGCGCATTGAGATAGAGGGGCAGGGTGGCGACCAGGGTCTTGCCTTCGCCGGTCCGCATCTCGGCGATGCCGCCCTTGTGCAGCACCATGGCGCCGACCATCTGGACGTCGTAGGGGCGTTGGCCGAGGGTGCGCTTGGCCGCTTCACGGACCACCGCGAAGGCCTCGTTCATCAGATCTTCCAGGCTCTCGCCGGCGGCGTGGCGGGCCTTGAACTCCTCGGTCTTGGCCCGCAGGGCCTCGTCGGAGAGCGCCGCCATGGCCGGTTCCAGGGCGTTGATCCTGGCCACCTTGGCGGTCATGGCCTTGACCTTGCGGTCGTTGGAAGAGCCGAAAAGCTTTTTGAGGTCGAGCATTTGGAGAGATTGCGTCCGGTTGAAGTCGCCCTTCGCCGGCGCATTGGCGCCGCGCGTTCGGCGCGCGGGAGACTTAGGGAGCGGGGGGTTGAGTGTCAACGCGGGCGGTCGAGCCTACTTTCGCCCGCAAACCGCCGAAGTAGGGCTCAGCGTTGTTCGCTCTGCCGTTCTTTGGCCGGATAGACCCGCCCAAAGATGGAGGCCAGGCGGTCGTCGCGTATGGTCTTGCGCAGAAGTTCGGCCTCGACCCCGGATAGGCGGCTAAAGGCTCCCCGCGGTCGCCGCCTGAACAGCCCCGGCTGCTCGATGGCCACGCGAAGAAGGTTGGCCATCCCCTCGGAGGGAACGGCCTTCGCCGTTTCATACTTGTAGAAAGCCGTCGGACCTCCGCCAAACACGCGACCCGCTTCGCGCTGGGAGACCCCCACGGCGTCGCGGGCGGCGCGCACCATGAGCGGCGAAATGGGGGAGTGCTTGGCCCGGGCCATGACCTCATGGAGCGCCGCGTCGTTTACCGCATTGTCTTCGCCCTCAAGAATGCCGTCATCGCACGCGCCGCAGTGCCAGCCGGGCTGCTCATAGGTCAGAGCCTCATCCTGAAAGGTCACCGTCTCGTCGCGCACGCCGCGCCGCATCACGCCGTCGCAGGATGGGCATGGCCTGGTCTTCTCGTCGGCGTTCATGTCAGGCCTCCTTGAAACTAGTGAGCAGGAACTTGCCCTCGTCGTCCACGGTGAACTTCAGATAGAGTACGCGGCCGTTCACCGTCGGCTTGTAGCTGTCGTGCCACCGCCGAGGGTCCCAGTGGGCGGTCGCGCTCTTGTCGAAATCCGCCGGATATCTCAACGCTTGGATCACCGTCACCACCGCCGCCGCGTCTATGCCGAGCGCGGCGGCGTCGCGCGCCGAAACCAGCGTCCGATTGAGCGTGGCCACGCTCACCAACGCCACCTTTATGGCGACGAGGTCGTGGGTGAGGCGACGCTTCTCGTTCATCGATCAGGGTGCAACATAGATTGTTGCGAGGTGGCGTTCAAGGGAAAGGTTGACGTGCAGCCTTCCCGTCAAACAGCCCCTTTCCGGACTATCCCTACCCGCTCGCCGCCGCGCTCGGCCGCGCCTTCACCCGCTCGAACCACGCGGCGATGGCCTTGTTGTCCGGGTTCAGCGGCTGGCCGACCGTGGCTCCGAAATCGAGGAAACAGAAGAGAAGGATGTCGGCCAGGGTGAAGCGTTCGCCGGCGATCCAGGTTCGGCCGGCGATCAGGCCATCCAGCCAGGTGAGTTTCTCCTGGGCGATGGCCTTGAGGTCGTCGGCGGCCTGCGGGATGCAGCGCATGCGGCTCTTGAACAGCGGCAGGCCTTGCGAAAAGCGGAAACCGTTGGCCAGGGGCTCGACGATACCCAGGTCGATGCGCCGCGTCCACATGCGGGTCTCGGCCCGCTCCTTGGCGGTCGTGCCGATCAGGGCCGGGGCCGGGTGAAGTTCGTCGAGATATTCGCAGATGACGGTGATTTCGGAGAGCACGAAACCGTCGTCCAGTTCGAGGGCCGGCATCTGGCCGGCCGGGTTCTTGGCCACATAGGGCGCCTGACGGTTTTCGCCGGCCCTCAGGTCGATCTCCTCGCGCGCCATATCCAAGCCCTTTTCGGCCATGAACATCTTGACCACCCGCGGGTTGGGTCCGATCGAATTGTAGAACTTCATGGGCTTGTCCTTCCTTGCCTTGACGCGCCGCGTTTTGGCGACCATGGCGGCGTGGCGCAAAGGCCTAGGACAGCCCCTCCCATGAAAGCAAGACCGACGGCGGGGAAGATGCGGCGCGCGGCGCTGGGGGCGGCGTGCCTGCTCGCCCTGGCCGCCTGCACCCGTAAGGCCGCCATCGAGCATCCCCCCCAGCCCGGCGACAAGGCGGTGGCCCGTCTCAACGGGGCGGCGGTGTGGACCTCCGATGTCAAGCGCGAGGCGGTGGCCCAGGGCCTGATCGGGCCGGGCGAGCCGCTGGACGCCGCCTCCCAGTCGTTCCACCAGGTTCTCGACGAGGTGGTGGACCAGAAGCTGCTGGCCGCCGAGGCCCTGCGGCGTGGCCTGGACAAGGATCCCGCCGCCCAGCGCCGCCTGGCCGCCGCCCGCGAGCGGGTGCTGAGCGACATCCTGCTGGAGACCTCGGTCGGCAAGGCGGTGAACGACGCCGCCGTCAACGGCCTCTACCAGGAGATGCTGAACAACGAGACCCCCGCCGAGGAGATCCGACTGCGCCAGATCGTCCTTGGAAGTCCGATCGAGGCCGCCCAGGTCAAGAAGCTCCTCGCCGGCGGCGCTTCGTTCGACGCCCTGGCCGCCGAGCGTTCCAAGGACGACGCCACCCGCTTCAAGGGCGGCGAAATGCCCGCCACGACCATGGACATGCTACCGCCTCCCTATGGCGCGGCCCTGAAGGACGCCAAGGCCGCCCAGCTTGTCGGCCCGTTCAGAACCGACGCCGGCTGGGTGGTGGCGCGCCTCGACGACCGCCACAAGGAAGCGCCCATCGCTCTGGACGTGGCCAAGCCGCAAATCATCCGCTTTCTCACCTACGATCAGGTCAAGGATCTGATTCTCAACCTGCGCCGGCGCGCCAGAGTCACCTTGCTGATCGCCCCGCCGCGCGCGGCGCCGGGAACATCGATGGAGCCGGCGTCCGCCCCCGCCGCGCCACCGGCCAAACCCTGAGCCCTTGGCGGGCCGGGCGCCGGCGACGATCGGCCCAGATCAGTCCACCGGACTCCAGCGTGCCGCCGCCTCGGCGCGGGCGCCGCCACCGTGGGGCTTGCCGCCCTGCGGCCGACTGGCCTGGCCGTGGTTGCGCCCCGCCGCGCCGCCAAAGCCGCGGCCCTTGCGGCGGCTCCGCGCCGCCGGCGCCGCGTTTGCGCGAGCGGGGCTGGGCTTGTTTGGCGCGCGCCCAGAAACCCGCTCTGGCATGGTCGTCCGCTCCACCGCCGCCAGGGCGCCCAGCGAACGGTCGTTGCGCCGATCGAAGGCGGGGATGGTCTGGCGGGTCAGCTTCTGGATGTCGCGCAGCAGGGAGCGTTCGTCATCGCAGCACAGGCTGATGGCGACACCCGCCGCGCCGGCGCGGGCGGTGCGGCCGATCCGATGGACATAGGCTTCCGGCACGTTGGGCAGTTCGTAGTTCACCACGTGGGTGACGGCGTCCACGTCGATGCCGCGGGCGGCGATGTCGGTGGCCACCAGGGCGCGCACCGCGCCGGCCTTGAAGGCGGCCAGGGCTCGTTCGCGCTGGCCCTGCGATTTGTCGCCGTGGATGGAGTCGGCGCGGACGCCGGCGGCTTCCAGGTATTTGGCCACTCGGTCGGCCCCGCGCTTGGTGCGCGTGAAGACCAGGGCGCGGGCCATCTTGGCGTCCGAAAAGAGCTCGGCGAGAAGCTGGCGCTTGCGATCGGATTCGACGAACAGCAGCTGCTGTTCGACGCGCACCACCGTGGTCGCCGACGGGGCCGCCTCGGCCTTGGCCGGACCCACCAGCAATTCGGCGGCCAGCTTGCCGATTTCGCCAGGCATGGTGGCCGAGAAAAACAGGTTCTGCCGCTGCTTGGGCAAGGTGGCGACGATGCGCCGGATGGGCGGCAGGAAGCCCAGGTCGAGCATCTGGTCGGCCTCGTCGAGGACGAAGATCTCGACCCCCGAAAGAACCGCGACCTTCTCATTGATGTGGTCGATGAGGCGGCCGGGCGTGGCCACCAGTATATCGACGCCGGCGGCCAGGGCGCGCACCTGCGGCCCGTATTTCACGCCGCCGAACACCACGGCCACGGAGAGGCCAAGGTGGCGGCCATAGGCGCGGAAGCTGTCGGCGATCTGGCTGGCCAACTCCCGGGTCGGCGTCAGGACAAGAACGCGGCAACCGCGGCGCGGGGCGGGTTTGGGGTCGGCGGCCAGGCGATGCAGGATGGGCAGGGCGAAGGCCGCCGTCTTGCCGGTGCCGGTCTGGGCGACGCCCAGGAGGTCGCGGCCGGTAAGGACGGTGGGAATGGCCTGGGCCTGGATGGGGGTGGGCTGGGTGTAGCCCTTTTCGGCCAGCGCCTTCAGCAAGGGCTTGGCGAGGCCGAGATCGTTGAAATGGGTCAAGGGTATTTTGGTCTTTCATAAGCGATCGAGGGCGCGCTCACGGCTAG
>JBDTIW010000135.1:0-12257 GCA_039936215.1 Caulobacteraceae bacterium
TGATGAAGACCTCGATTGGACCCCCGCTCTTGACGCCGACGCCCACCGCGCCACAACGCGCCACCCGCCCGGGCGATTTCGCCACCATCGGCGAGGCGCTGGACTTCGCCGCCACCCAGGAAACCGGGATCAATATCCACTCGCTGCGTGGCGAACTGGCCGAGGTTCTTCCCTACGCCAAGCTCTGCGAGCAGGCGCGAGCGCTGGCCGGGCGGCTGCTGGCCGCCGGTCTGGCGCCGGGCGACCGCGTCGCCCTGGCCGCCGACAGCGACGGGGATTTCCTGCGCGCCTTTTTCGCCTGCCAGTACGCGGCCCTGGTTCCCGCCCCGGTCCCCCTGCCGGCCCCGTTCGGCGGCAAGGACGCCTATGTGGCGCATGTGCGGCGCATGCTGATCGCCTCGGGGGCGCGGGCCGCCTTCGCGCCGCCGTCCCTGGCCGAATGGTTCGGCCACGCCGGCGAGGGTCTGGATCTGGTATCGGCGGGCGCCCTGGCCGATCTGCCGGACGCCCGCCCGGAGAGTCTGCCGAGCGCCGATCCGGGGGGGCTGTGCTATCTGCAGTTCTCGTCGGGCAGCACCCGCTTTCCGCTCGGCGTGGCGGTGACCCAGGACGCGCTGATGGCCAATATCGGGGCGATCGGGCGCGAGGGCCTGCGGGTGACGCCCGGCGACCGCACCGTCACCTGGCTGCCGCTCTATCACGACATGGGGCTGGTGGGCATGCTGCTCTCCAGTCTGGCGTTCCAGGTTTCCGTCGACCTGCTGCCCACCGGAGCCTTCGTCCGCCGTCCCGGCCTGTGGCTCGATCTGATCTCCAGGCGCCGGGGCACCATCTCCTACGCGCCCACCTTCGGCTATGACCTGGCCGCCCGCCGCGCGGCCGCGGCGAGCGACCTGGATCTTTCGTCGTGGCGGGTGGCGGGCCTGGGCGGCGATATGATCCGCCCCGAGCCCCTGCGCGCCTTCAGCGAGGTCTTCGCGGCCGCCGGCTTCGACCCGCGCGCCTTCGTGGCCAGCTATGGCATGGCCGAGGCGACCCTGGCCCTCACCCTCACGCCGGTCGGCCAGGGCCTGCGCACCGATCTGGCAGACATCGACCGCCTGGAGCGGGGCGGTCTCGCCGGCCCGCCGGCCAATCCCGAAAAGCCGGCGCGCGAATTCGCGCTCTGCGGCCAGATTCTGACCGGACACGAGATCGAGGTGCGTGACGAGGCGGGGGCCGCGCTGGGCGACCGCCGGGTCGGCAGGATTTTCGCCGCCGGTCCCAGCCTGATGAAGACCTATTTCGGCGAACCGGCCGAAACCGCCAAGGTGCTGTCGGCCGATGGGTGGCTGGACACCGGCGACCTGGGCTACACCCTGGACGGCCAGATCGTCATTACCGGGCGGGCCAAGGACCTGATCATCGTCAACGGCCGCAACGTCTGGCCGCAGGATCTGGAATGGACGGCCGAGCGGGAGGTCGCCGCCCTGCGCGCCGGCGACGTGGCGGCCTTTTCGCTGGCCGACGCCGAGGGCGAACGGGTGGTCGCCCTGATCCAATGCCGCGCCCGCGAGCCGGCCGCCCGCGAGGCGCTGCGCGCCGGCGTGGCCAATGTGATTCGCGCCCGCCACGGGCTGGATATCCAGGCGGTGCTTACCGGACCCCACGGCCTGCCGCTCACCTCTTCGGGGAAACTCAGCCGTTCGCGGGCCAGGAGCCTCTATCTGGCCGGCGCCTTCGAAGAAGCGGCGCTGAGCGTCACGGCCTGACGAATCTCGCAAATCGGCCCGACGGTTGAAGAATCCGTCTCAAACCTGTTACGGTGGGCCGATGCTTCGGGGCGTGAGCCCCTGGCGCGGTGGCGGGATAGCGACAGGCGGCATGCGGCAAGACCATCAATTGGCCCTCGTGGACAACAATGCCGCCGACGGCCGGTCCATGCGCGCCGACATAGCGTCGATCTTCGAGCAGGTGCTCGGCCATCCGGTCCAGATCGGCGACAACACCGATATCGTCGAGGATCTGGGCATGGATTCCCTGGGGGTGATGAATTTCGTCATGGCGATCGAAGACTTCTATGATATTTCGATTCCCCTCGATCGGATCGCCCAGATCGAAACGGTGGGCGATTTGGTCCACGCGGTCGAAGACCTGCGGAGCGGAACCCCGGCATGACGATCCTCGCCAAGCACGCTGGCCTCAAGCAAGCCTACGACGCGCTGTGCGAGAGCGGCGTCGATCCGGCCCACATGCGATTCGACGCCATCCTGTCGCCAACCGAGGGGGTGCTGGACGGTCGCCGCACCATTCTCATGGGCACCAACAACTACCTGGGTCTGACCTTCGACGCCGACTGCATCGAAAAGGCGGTGGAAGCGACCCGAAGCCAAGGCACCGGAACGACCGGCTCGCGGATGGCCAACGGCACCTATGAGGGCCATTGGCTGTTGGAAGAGGCGCTGGCCAAATTCTACGCCCGCCGCCACGCCATGGTGTTCAGCACCGGCTATCAGGCCAACCTGGGCATGCTGTCGGGCCTGGTCGGACGTGGCGACCATCTGATGCTGGACGCCGACAGCCACGCCAGCATCTACGACGGCTCGCGCTTGGGCGGGGCCGAGGTCATCCGCTTCCGGCACAACAATCCCGACGACCTCTACAAGCGCCTGCGCCGGCTGGACGGCGCGCCGGGCGACCGGCTGATCGTGGTCGAGGGCATCTATTCGATGCTGGGCGACACCGCGCCCTTGAAGGAGATCGCGGCGGTCAAGCGCGAGACCGGGGCCTATCTGCTGGTCGACGAGGCCCATTCGCTGGGCGTTCTGGGCGAGACCGGGCGCGGCCTGGCCGAGGCGGCGGGGGTCGAGGCGGACGTCGATTTCATCGTCGGCACCTTTTCCAAGAGCCTGGGCAGCGTCGGCGGCTTCTGCGTCTCCGACAGCCCAGACTTCGACATCATGCGGATCGTCTGCCGCCCCTACATGTTCACCGCCTCCCTGCCGCCGGGGGTGGTGGCCTCGACCCTGGAGGCTCTGGTCAAGCTGCAAGCCGTGCCGGAACTGCGGGCCGATCTGATGCGTAACGCGCGGCGGCTATACGACGGCCTGCAAGCCATGGGATTCCAGACCGGGCCGGAAGCCAATCCGATCGTCGCCGTCTCGATGCCCGACCAGGAGACCGCCGTGGTGTTCTGGAAGATGCTCATCGAGGCCGGCCTCTACCTCAATCTGGCCGTCCCGCCGGCCACCCCCAACAACGTCATGCTGCTGCGCACCAGCGTCAGCGCCGCGCACACCACGGCGCAGATCGACACCGCCCTGGAAATCTTCGCCGACGTCGGGCGGCGACTGGGATTCCTCACCTCCGATCGCCGTCGCGCCGGCGGAGCCGTCTGATTTAAGTGACGGCCATGACCCTGGCCGCTCCGGCCGCCTACAAGACCACCTGGCGCCCCTCGATCCTCGACGGCTATCTGCTGCGCATGCTGGCCATGCCGGCGGCGGCGGTGCTGGGCGTCACCCTGGTCGCCTTCCTGCTCGAACAGACCCTGCGCCTGATTGACCAACTGGCCTCGAACGGGGCGCGGCTCGGCTATCTATTCGGCCTGATCACCAATCTGGTGCCCTATCAACTGGGCCTGGCTCTGCCGGCCTCTTTTTTCGTGGCCATGTTCATCGTCATCGCCCGCCTCGACGAGGAGAGCGAGATCGACGCCGTCCTGGCCGGCGGGGTGTCGTTCGAGCGGCTGGTCGCGCCCCTGGTCTTCATCGGCGTCGTGTTGGGGATCGTCAGCATCCTGCTAGTGGGCTTTCTCCAGCCCTACAGCCGCTTCGGCTACCGCGCCGTGCTCAACGCCGCCACCCAGGCCGGCTGGACCGCCCAGCTCGATCCGCAGGTCTTCCTGCACGCCGGCCCCGACTTCACCATCACCGCCGACCAGGTGGACGCCACCGGCCACAGTCTCCAGGGCGTGTTCATCCGGCGCAAGTCGGCGAACGGCGAGATCGTGGTCACCGCCAGCCAGGGCCGGCTGGGCCTGCGCCCCGACGGCAAGACCACCGATCTGGGCCTGACCGGCGGCCTGATCCTGTCGGACGCCGCCAACGGCACGCCCCGCCTGTTGCGTTTTGGCGATTTCACCGATCACGAGATTTTGAGCGGCGGTCAGGCCCTGTTGCCGCGCGGCGGCGACGAGCAGGAGCTGACCATTCCCGAACTGGTCCGCGAAATGGGCCGCCCCGACGCCCTCATTCCCAAGCGGGTTCTACAGGCCGAACTCTACGCGCGGTTGGCCCGGTCCCTGGCCATCCCTTTCCTGCCTCTCCTGGCCCTGCCCCTGGCCCTGGCCGCCAAGCGCGGACGCCGCGCGCCGGGCATGATTGTCGGGGCGGTGATCCTGGTCGCTTTCCATCATGGGGTGACCCTCGCCAAAAGCTTCGCCGACGCCGGCCAAGTCGATCCGGCCCTGGCCATGGGCGGCATCTTCGTTCTGATCGCCACCTTTGGCCTGTGGCTATTCCTTTCCAGCCGCCGCCGGCCGGGCGATACGCCGGTCGCCTGGCTGTTCACCCGCCTGGAAGCGATGTTCGAGCGGCGCACCAAGGCCGCGCCCACCGCCATGCGCAAAAAGGGGCCGCTGGGCCTGTCGGCCTATCTGACCCGGATCATGCTGGTGCGCACCGCCGCCGCCGCCGCCGCCCTGATGGGGCTTTTGCAGCTGATCGATCTTCTGGAGCGGACCAGCGACATCCTCGCCCGCGGCGGGCCGCTTGGGATCCTGCGATACATGGCGCTTCGCATGCCGTTCATGTTCCAGGAAGTGGCGCCGTTCGCGGTTCTGGCCGGCGCGATCTTCACCTTCAGCCAACTGGCCCGCAACAGCGAGCTGGTGGTCATGCGGATCACCGGCATGTCGCTGTGGGAGATCTTCCGTCGGACCTTGCCGGTGGCCCTGGCGGTGGCGGCGCTCGATCTGGTGGTGGCCGACCAGGTTACCCCGCGCGCCGAACAGGCCCTGGCCACCTGGTGGAGCGCCAGCGCTCCGGGACCGGCGAAAGCCACGCCCACGCCGCGCTGGTTTCGTATCGACGGCGATGTGGTGGTGGTCAGGGCGGCGAGCCCGGACGGCCGTTCCTTGAGCGACATTTCCATCTATCAACGCGACGATCGCGGGGCCCTGGTGCGCCGTATGACCGCCGCCACGGCGACCCCCGAGGCTGGCGGTTGGCGGCTGCACGACGCCAGGGTCACCGATCTGGGCCAGGCGCGGGCCGACATCATGAGCGTCGGCGAGACCGACTGGCGCACCACCCTGCGCGCCGCCGACGCCGCCCGCCTGTTCGCCAACGCCTATGAGATCACCTCGGGGACCGCCTACCGCTCCCTGTTCGGCAAGGGCCCGGTGGACAAGTCGCCTAACGAGTTCAAGACCCGACTTTACCGCACCCTGGCCGAGGGCGTGGCGCCGATCATCATGCTGCTCCTGGCCCTGCCCACGGCGCTCGGCCACGCGCGCAGCAACCGCACCGCGCCGGTGATTTTCGGCCTCGGCTGCGGCCTCCTCTATCTGGTGGCCGACGGGCTGCTCACCGCCATGGGCCAGACCGGCGTCCTGCCGCCGGCCGTGGCGGCGTGGGGGGCGCCGGTGGCCTTCGCCGCCGGAGCGGTCAGCATATTGCTCTACGCCGAAGGATGAGCGCGTCCATGGACAACGCTTCGATCGACATTGTCCCGGTCGCCAGCCCCGCCGAGCTGGAACGGTTCATCCGCCTGCCCATGCGCCTCAATGCCGGCGATCCCAACTGGATCGCCCCCTTGATGTTCGAGCGCCGCGAGGCTCTGTCGCCCAAGCACAATCCCTTCTTCCAGCATGCCGACGTCCAGTTCTGGCTGGCCCGCAAGGAAGGGCGCGATGTCGGCCGGATCAGCGCCCAGATCGATCACCTGGCGCGCACCGATCCGGCCGCGCCGGCCGGCTATTTCGGGATGATCGCCGCCGAGGACGATCCGGCGGTGTTCGCCGCCCTGTTCGAGACGGCCGAGGCCTGGCTGCGCGCCCGCGGGCGGGTCCAGGTCCTGGGACCGTTCAACCTCTCCATCAACGAGGAGGTGGGCCTGCTGATCGACGGCATCGACACCCCGCCGATGCTGATGATGGGGCACGATCCGGCCTACACGGCCGGCCGAATCGAGGCGCTGGGCTACGCCAAGGCCAAGGATGTCCTGGCCTATATCTCCGACGTGCCGGTGTTCACGCCGGGGGTGCAGGCGAGGTTGAACCGGCCCCTGCCCCGCGGCGTCGTCCTGCGGGCGGTGCGGATGAACCGCTTCGATGAGGACGTCCGCATCCTGGTCGATATATTGAACGACGCCTGGTCGCAGAACTGGGGCTCGGCGCCGGTCACCGAGGCGGAGACCAAGCATTTGGCGGAGTCGATCCGGCTTATTCTGCATCCGCGCCTGGTGTGGTTTCTGGAGATCGACGGCGAGGCGGCCGGCTTCGGCGTCCTGCTGCCCAACCTCAACGACGCCATCTTCGACCTGGGCGGGCGGCTCTTTCCGCTCGGCTGGGCCAAGCTCCTGTGGCGGCTGAAGGTGCGCGGCGTGAAGCGCGGGCGGGTGCCCCTGATGGGGATCAAGCGCAAGTTCGCCCGCGATCCGAGGGGCGCCTTCGCCCCCTTCGTCATTCTCGACGCGATCCGCCGCGAGGGCGTGAAGCTCGGCATCACCCAGGCCGAATATTCCTGGATCCTGGAAGACAACCTGCCCATGCGCCACATCCTCGAGGGCTTCGGCGCGCGCATCTACAAGACCTACCGCATCTACGGCAAGACGATCGGCGGGGAGCCACTGCCGGAGGGATTGACGCTTTAGAGATTGCTGGCCGCCCGTCGCGCGGCGCTCCCTCGCTCTTGGCTTGCACGGGAACGCGCAAAAGAGCACCCGCCTCGCAACAAGCTGTATTATCAATGAAAGTGGAACAGTACCGCTCGGCGGTTCGGTCGCTGTTGTTGGCGCCCGCCAACCGCCGCGCGGTGGTCACGGCGTGAGCCTGAACACCACCCCGTTGCCGTACGTCCCACCGCGCACGGTTGTTCCGTAGAGATTGCCCGCGCCGTCGGCGATCAGGCCCCCCAATGGATTGTCGCCATTGGGGCCGCTGAAGGATACGAGCCCCTTCTCGGTCCAGGCCGTCTGGCCCGCCGCCGGCGGGCTCAGTTCATACACCTCGCCGTCGCCAGGCGATCCCTGGCCATAGGTCGCCCCGCCATATGACGTCGTCCCGTAGAGATTGCCCGCGCCGTCCTCGAGCAGAGGGCCATAGGGTAGGTGGCCGTCTCCTCCGTGGAAGTATTTCAGCACCGTCTCGGTCCAGACAGTCTTGCCCGCCGTCGGAGGACTGATTTCATACACCACGCCTTGAACCCCGTGGTGGTGGGGCGAATATGGCCCGCCGTGCTCGGTGACGCCGTAGAGATTGCCCGCGCCGTCCGCGATAACACCCCCCAACGGGGCGTTGCCATCCGTCCGGTCGAACGAAAACAGCACCGTCTCGGCCCAGGAGGGGTGTCCCGCGGCCGGCGGACTCAGTCTGAACACCACGCCGTAGCCGCCTTTATTTCCCCCGCCGATGGCGGTCCCGTATAGATTGCCCGCGCCGTCCGCGATCAGACCCGCCTCCGGATAGTAGCCGTCGGTTATGTCGAAGTAGTGGATCACCGTTTCGGTCCAGGCCTTCCGTCCCGCCGCCGGCGGGCTCAGTTCGAACACCACGCCTAAGCCGGGATTCGGCCCGGTGTATGTATTCCCGCCGTATACGGTCGTCCCATAGAGATTGCCCGCGCCGTCCACGATCAAAGCGGCTTCGGGTGTTTTGCCATTGGGCCCGTCGAAGGAATGGAGCACCTTCTCGGTCCAGGCCGTCTTGCCTGTCGCCGGCGGGCTCAGTTCGAACACCACGCCATCGTTGTTGGCCCCGCCGATATAGGTCGTCCCGTAGAGGTTGCCCGCGCCGTCCGCGACCAAACCCGCCAACGGGTTGTCGCCGTCAGCGCCGCTGAACGAGTGGAGCGCACTTTCGGTCCAGAATCTTTTTCCCTGTGCCGGCGGGGTCAATTCGAACACAACGCCCTTGTCGTTCGTTCCACCCAGCTGGGTCGTGCCGTAGAGATTGCCCGCGCCGTCCGCGATCAGGCCGGCGACGGGTGTGGAGCCCCTCGGGTTTACGAACGAATGCAGCACCGTCAATCTGGGAGCAGCCTGGGCGGTCCCGACGTCGCCACAGGCGGCGGCTAGCGTCGCCAGCGCCGCCGCGCCTAGCATCCGCCGAGCTGTTCGCGCCTGGAGCCTCGGGATCGCGGCGCCATCGCGGCGACTGGGCCCATCGCGTCGGAGGAGGCATGCGGGTCGTGTATCCATGGTCACTTCATCTTCTATCGCAAAAGGCGGCGGCGGGTGTTGTCAAAGCAAACGCACTTGGCCGCCGCTCCGCTGCCTTTCCGGTTCCGGAGGGCTCACACAAAATAGCAGCCAGTGTGAAGGCTGTCTATTTCAAAGCACCACGCCAGGCCCCGACAGTCGGATGATCACGCGTAGGTCGACGGGCATGGCCAGGCGGCAGGTCCGGCATAAGGAAATCACCGGAATAGTCTCTCCGCTCTGGCTAACCGGCGGAAATATCGGCGTGTTCCGCTGGGGGAAACCGCTACCCTGGAAAGTGCGGGACTGAATGGTGGACGCGGCTGGGATCGAACCAGCGACCCCTACGATGTCAACGTAGTGCTCTCCCGCTGAGCTACGCGTCCGCCTCAAGGCCACTTGGGGGCCAAGGAGGCGGGATATACCGGCGGCCCCTAGTTGACGCAAGCGCGAGGCCGCGTGACACCGGGTTTGACCGGGCCCTCGCAATCCCGAATATGGGGCCATGAACGCATGGGAGCCGATCGCCGCGGCGCGGCCGCCCGAGGAAGCCGCCAACGAGGCGGGCTTGGCGCCGTTCGTCGTCACCCGCCCCCCGCCCGGCGCGCCGGCGGCGCCCCTGGTGTTCGCCTCGCCCCATTCGGGCCGCATCTATCCCACGCCGATGATGGACGCCTCGCACCTCGACGGGGCGGCGATCCGGCGCTCGGAGGACGCCTTCGTGGACGGGCTGATCGAGGGCGCGCCGGCCTATGGCGCGACGGTCATCGCGGCGCGCTTCGCGAGAGTCTGGCTGGACGTCAATCGCGAGGCCTGGGAACTCGATCCGGCCATGTTCGAGGATGAGTTGCCGCCCTATGCGCGGGGCCGCAGCGCCCGAGTGGCGGCGGGCCTGGGGGCGATCGCCCGCATCGTCTGCGAAGGCCAGGAGATCTATGCCCGCAAGCTCAACTTCGCAGAGGCGCGCGGGCGGGTGGAGGCGGTGCATCGGCCCTATCACGAGGCCCTTGCGGAGCTGATCGCGCAGGCGCGCGAGGCGCACGGGGCCGCCATCCTCATCGACTGGCACTCCATGCCGGCCGCCGCCGCCCGCCACGCCGCCGGCGGGGCCGGTTGCGACATGGTGCTGGGCGACCGCTTCGGCGGGGCCAGCTCGCCGGCCGTGTCGCGCCTGGTCGAACGCGAACAGGCGGCCATGGGCTATCGGGTGGCCCGCAACGCCCCCTACGCCGGCGGCTACACCACCGAACACTATGGCCGGCCGGCCGGCCGCGTCCACGCCCTGCAGATCGAGGTCAACCGGGCGCTCTATCTCGACGAGGCGAAACTCGCCCCGACGGCCGGTTTCGCGCACCTCAAGGCGGATCTGGAGGGATTGTTCGGAGCCGTGTCGATGGCCGACTGGACCAGCCTTTAGACACCCCCGTTGGGGGCGCGAGGCAAAAAAAGGCCGCGCTCGAAAGCGCGGCCAGTTCAATTAGGGAGGAAACGCCCAAAAAGGGCAGAGTCGTCAGGGACGCCTCATGAGGGCAATCTAGGGTGCGGCGCACAATCGTGCAAGCAAAAATGCCGCTCGATTGACGAAAATGTCTGTGACTTTCCAATTATTCTAATTTTTTCCGCACCGTATGGCTCCCGAGGAAATGGTGCGACGCACCCGCAATCGGCCCCCGTACAAGGCTGGGGTGGCTTTGAGGGGCGCGATCGCCTACAAGCCGCCCTCCCTTTGAAAAGTCCCCTCCGCCCATGTCCCTGCGCAACATCGCCATCATCGCCCACGTCGATCATGGCAAGACCACCCTGGTCGATCAGATGCTGGGACAGTCGGGGGTGTTCCGCGCCAACGAGACCCATCTCGACCGGGCCATGGACTCCAACGACCAGGAGCGCGAGCGCGGCATCACCATTCTGGCCAAGGCGACCTCGGTGCTGTGGCACGGGTCCGCCGGCGAGACGCGCATCAACATCATCGACACCCCCGGCCACGCCGACTTCGGCGGCGAGGTGGAGCGCATCCTGGGCATGGTCGACGGCTGCCTGCTGCTGGTGGACGCCGAGGAAGGGGTGATGCCGCAGACCAAGTTCGTGCTCGGCAAGGCGCTGAAGCTGGGACTCCGGCCCATCGTGGTGCTCAACAAGGTCGACCGACCGCACGCCGATCCGGAAAAGGTGCTGAACGAGGCCTTCGATCTCTTCGCCGCCATCGGCGCGACCGACGACCAGCTCGACTTTCCCCACCTCTACGCCAGCGGCAAGCAGGGCTGGGCGGTCACCGACATGGCCAATGAGCGCACCGGCCTGGCGCCCCTGTTCGACAAGATCGTCGAGCATGTGCCCGCCCCGGCCGCCGAGGCCCGCGCCGACCAGCCGGCCCAGCTTCTGGCGGTGCTCATCGAGGCCGATCCCTTCCTGGGCCGCCTGCTCACCGGACGGGTGGAGTCGGGGAAGCTCACCCCCGGCATGCCGATCCGCGCCCTGGCCCGCGACGGGACCGAGGTGGAGCGCGGCCGGATCACCAAGATCCTGGCCTTCCGCGGCCTCAAGCGCCAGCCCATCGACGAGGCCCTGGCCGGCGACATCGTGGCCGTGGCCGGGCTAACCCGGGCGACGGTGGCCGACACCATCGGGGCCCTGGACGCCGCCGGCGCCCTGCCGGCCCAGCCCATCGATCCGCCCACCATCGCCATCACCGTGTCGGTGAACGACAGCCCATTGGCCGGGCGCGAGGGCGACAAGGTGCAGAGCCGGGTGATCCGCGAGCGCCTGCTGCGCGAGGCCGAGGCCAATGTGGCGGTCAAGGTCGCGGAGACCTCCGAGAAGGACGCCTTCGAGGTGTCCGGACGCGGCGAACTGCAATTGGGGGTGCTCATCGAGACCATGCGCCGGGAGGGCTTCGAGGTCTCGATCAGCCGTCCGCGCGTGGTCTACCAGACCGATCCGGAAACTGGCGCGCGCCTGGAGCCGATCGAGGACGTGGTGATCGATGTCGACGAGGATTTCAGCGGCATCGTCATCGAAAAACTCTCGGCGAGGAAGGCGGAACTGAGCGACATGGGCCCTTCCGGAACCGGCAAGACCCGGCTCTCCTTCCAGGCCCCGTCACGCTCGCTGATCGGCTATCAGGGCGAGTTCCTGACTGACACCCGGGGGTCCGGCGTTCTCAACCGGGTGTTCTCGCATTACGAGCCCTTCAAGGGGGCTATCGAGGGGCGCCGGCACGGCACCTTGATCTCCAACTCCGATGGCGAGACGGCCGCCTTCGCCCTGTGGAACCTGGAGGATCGCGGCACCATGTTCGTGGGCGCCGGCGAGAAGACCTATCAGGGCATGATCATCGGCGAGAATTCCCGTCCCGACGACCTTGACGTGAATCCGATGAAGTCCAAACAACTCACCAACGTCCGCGCCTCGGGCAAGGACGAAGCCATCCGCCTCACCCCGCCCCGCCGCCTCACCCTCGAACAGGCCATCGCCTATATCGACAACGATGAGTTGGTGGAGGTGACCCCCAAGTCCATCCGCCTGCGCAAACAGGTGCTCAACCCAACGTTTCGCAAGCGGCGGGTGAAGGAAGACGCGTAAGGCGACTTCCTCCCTCCCCATACGGGGGAGGGAGGATTAGATAACGCCCATGGCCAACCCGATCTACGCCGCCCTGCCGACCACCATTTTCGAGGTGATGAGCGGTCTGGCGCGCCAGAGCGGGGCGATCAATCTCGGCCAGGGCTTTCCCGACGAGCCGGGACCCGAGGCGATCCGCCGTTTCGCGGCCGAAGCGGTGTTGAACGGCTACAACCAGTATCCGCCCATGGCCGGCCTTGCCGAACTGCGCGAGGCGGCGGCGCGCCACTACGCCC
>JBDTIW010000136.1:0-5953 GCA_039936215.1 Caulobacteraceae bacterium
ATCGTCGCGGGGACGGCGGGCGCGCAAACGCCGGCGACCAAGACCTTCGCCCAGATCACCGCCCCCCTGCGCCGCCTGGACGGTCTGGCGCCGGTGTTCGTCGATGAAAAGACGGGCCGGGTTCTGCTGGAGCTGCCGGCTCCGGACGCCAAGGGGGTGGTGGGCCGCTATCTCTATCAGGTCTATCTGCGCGCCGGCCTGGGCTCCAACCCGGTCGGGCTGGACCGGTCCAAGCCGGGGCCGACCCAGATCCTGGTATTCCGGCGAACCGGAACCAGGGTGCTGGCCGAATACGAGAACGACGGCTTTCGCGCCGGCGGCGGAAGCGCGGACGAGCAACACGCGGTCGCCGACTCCTTCGCCGTCTCCACGGTGTGGGCCGGCGATATAATGGCGCGGGGGCCGGACGGCGGCCTGCTGGTCGACATCTCCGGCTTTCTCGACCGCGACGCGTTCGGGATCGCCGACGCCCTGAAGGACGCCAAGCAGGGGGCGTTCAAGCTCGACAAGGACCTCAGCCATCCCAACGCCGACGCCACCCTGGCCTTTCCCGACAACCTGGAATTCGAAGCCAGCCAGACCTTCGCCGGCGACGAGCCGGGACCGGAGATCAAGGCTATCGCGCCCGATCCGCACCTCGTCACCCTGGTCGTCCACCATTCCCTGATCGCCCTGCCGCCGCCCGGCTACAAGCCCCGGCTCTACGATCCCAGGGTCGGGGTGTTCAACCAACTGGTGAACGACTACAGCGCGCCCCTGGACGCCCCGCTGGTCTATCGCCTAGCCAACCGCTTCCGCTTGGAAAAGACCGACCCCGCCGCCGCCTGCTCGCCGGTCAAGAAACCCATAGTCTTCTATGTCGATCGCGCCGCCCCCGAGCCGGTCCGCGCCGCCCTGGTCGAGGGGGCGAGGTGGTGGGCCCAGGCCTTCGACGCGGCCGGTTTCGTGGACGCCTTCAAGGTCGAGGTGCTCCCCGAGGGGGTGAGCTCGCTGGACGCGCGCTACAATGTCATCAACTGGGTGCATCGCCAGACACGAGGCTGGTCCTATGGCCAGGGGATAATCGATCCCCGCACCGGGGAGATCGTCAAGGGCTCGGTCCTGTTGGGCTCGCTGCGGGTGCGCCAGGACCGGATGATCTTCGAGGGCTTGGTCGGGGCCGACAAGACAGGGACGGGCGGCCAGGACGACCCGATCCGGATCTCGCTTTCCCGCCTGCGCCAGCTCGCCGTCCACGAGACCGGCCACGCCCTGGGCCTGGCGCACAACTTCGCCGGCAGCACCTTCGGCGACCGCGCCTCGGTGATGGACTATCCGCCGCCGCGCATCGCCATCGTCGGCGGCCGGTTCGACTTCAGCGACGCCTATGCGACGGGGGTCGGAAGCTGGGACAAGTTCGCCATCCGCTGGCTCTACAGCCAGACGCCGCCTGGCGTGGACGAGAAGGTGGCGCTCAAGGCCATCGTGAGGGACGGCTACGCGGCGGGATTGCGCTTCGTCGATGACGACAATTCCCGCCCAGCCGACGCCGCCCAGCCGTACGGAAACCTGTGGGACGATGGCCCGGACGCCGTCGCCGCCTTGGCCCATGTCCTGGAGGTGCGGCGGATCGCCCTTTCCCGTTTCGGCCTGGCCAATCTGCCGGCCGGGGCGCCGGCGGCGGACCTGCGGCGGGCCATCGTGCCGATCTATCTCTTTCACCGCTACGAGGTGGACGCGGTAGCGAAATTGATCGGCGGGGTCGATTTTACCTACGCCGTCAAGGGCGACGGTCACGAGGCTGCCCGCCCGGTTTCCGGCCCCGACCAGCGCCGCGCCCTGGGCGCCCTGCTGGCCACCGTGGGGCCCGGCCGCCTCGATCTGCCCGAGCCGCTGCTGAGCCTGCTGTCGAGCGCCCAGTCGGGAGTTGCCGATCCGCAGTTCGACGCCGAAGTGTTCGGCGAGGCGGGTGGTCCGGTCTTCGACCTGCCCACCGCCGCCGACGCCGCCGCCGACATCACCTTGTCCGACCTGTTGCAGCCCCAGCGGCTGAACCGGGTGGTCGATCTCGGCGCCCGCGACGGCGGCCAGCTCGGCCTGGACGAGCTGCTGGACAAGACCATCGCGGCCGTCTTTTCCACCCCGCCGGAGGGGGGCGGCCGAACCGCCGAACTGCGCCGCCGCGTCCAGATGCGCCTGGTGGTCGACCTGGCTCAGACCCTTGAGGACAAGCGCCTGTCGCCCACCGCGGCGGCGCGGATCAAGGCGGCTCTCACCGCGCTCGGAACGCGTCTCGCCACCGTCCACGCGGGCGATCCGGCCGATCTCGCCCTGGCCCGCTATCTGTCGGCCATCCTCCTGGACACCACGAAGGACGCCATCAGGACCCTCGCCGAGGCCGACAAGGCCCGCGCCGGCGCCGTCCCGCCGGGCGCGCCGATCGGCGCGGATCGCGAGGACTGCTGGCTGTGCGAGCCGCTCGGGCGGACGCCGGAGCGAAGCGCCCATGACCGATAAGACGAACCCCTCGGCGAGGGTCGGCTCGTCCGAGCCGCTGACCGCAACGCCGCCCAAGCCACGTGGTTTTCTGGCTGCCTTGGCGGTGTTCGGCGAGCGGCCGGTGGCGGTGATGCTGGGGCTGGGCTTCGCCGCCGGCCTGCCCAACTTCCTGATCTTCGACACCATGTCGGCCTGGCTGCGGGCCGCCGGTCTCTCCCTGGCGGTGATCTCCCTCTTCAGCCTGGCCACCCTGCCCTATTCGTTCAAGTTCATCTGGGCCCCCCTGGTCGACCGCACCGCGATCCCGGTCCTCACCCGGTGGCTGGGGCATCGGCGCTCGTGGATGGTCGCCGCTCAGATCTGCGTGATCGTGGGCCTGCTGGCGATCTCGGCCGGCGATCCCGTGCGCGGACTTGGCACCCTGGCGGTGTTCGCCGTCTTCACTGGCTTCGCCTCAGCCACCCAGGACATCGTCATCGACGCCTGGCGGATCGAGGCGGTGGATTCCTCGCGCCAGGGGGCCATGGCGGCAGCCTATCAGTGGGGCTACCGCGTGGCCAACATCGTCGCCGGGGCGGCGCCGCTGCTGCTGGCCGACCGCGTCGGCTGGCACGTCTCTTACACGGTTATGGCCGCGGTGATGGGGCTGGGGGTCGTGGCCGTGCTTCTGGCCCCACGCGAAGCGCAGCACATCATCCGGCCCATCTCCACCGATGGCGTCGCCGCCGCTCCGGTTCTGGAGGTCTTCGAGTGGATGGCGCGGCTGGGCGTGATGCTTTTCGGCGCCCTGCTCCTGGGCTCGGGCCTGGGGGCGAAGGCCGACCTCCTTTCGGGGGCACTGCGCCTTCTCGGCGCGCCAGAGGCCGGCGAGGCGCTGCAGAGCGCCTGGACGGCCAAGCCCAACGGGGTGTGGCTGCAACTGGCCTCGGTCCTGGCCGGTTTCGCGGCGGTCGCCCTGGCCGCCTCGCCGATCCCCAGGCTGCGCACCCGGCCGGGCGTCTTCCTGTTTCACGCCCTGGGCGATCCGCTGGCTGATTTCTTCCGCCGATTCGGCAAGCAGGCCCTGCTGATCCTCGCCCTGATCTGCCTCTACCGCCTCTCCGACTTCGTGCTCAACATCATGAACGCCTTCTATCAGGACCTGGGGTTCACGCTCACCCAGATCGCCGAGGTGCGCAAGGTGTTCGGGGTGGGAGCCTCGCTGCTGGGGGTGTTCGTCGGCGGCCTCTCCATCGCCCGGATGGGGGTGATGCGCTCGCTGGTGGTCGGCGCGGTGGCCCTGCCAATCACCAACACCATCTTCGGCTGGCTGGCCCTACAGGGGCCGCACGTCCAAGCCCTACTGATCGCCATCGGCATCGACAACATCGTCTCCGCCTACGCCGGAACCTGCCTGATCGCCTATATGTCGAGCCTGACCGGAGTCGGGTTCACCGCCACCCAGTACGCCCTTTTTTCCTCGCTCTATTCCCTGCCCGGCAAGCTCATCGCCTCGCAGTCGGGACGGATCGTGGAGGCGGCGGCGCGCTCGGCCCAGACGGGCGGGATGTTTGCGCCGCTCAAGGCCCTGTTCGTCCATGCCCCGCCCGAGGCCTTCGCTGCCGCCATGGCCCGGTCCCAGGTCGAACCGGCGGCCCTGGGGGCCGGCTATGTGGTGTTCTTCCTCTATTCCGGGGTGGTGGGCCTGGGGGCGATGGTCCTCGCCGTGCTGGTGGCCCGGGGCCGGCGCCCGACGTCCGCCTAACGCCCAAGGCAGACCACCGGCACGACGCGCAGGTCGCGGCGCAGGTCGTCGGCGACGCGGCCGTAATTGGCGACCGTGATCGGCTCGCCGGCGGCTCCGGGGGCGAGGCGGACGCCGGCGGCGGCCAGGGCGGCGCGCAGGGAGCCGGGCGTGGTGGTGTAAATCAGGCCGCGCCGGGGGGCCTGGGCGATGGTCACCCCGACCGCCTGGCCCGCCCCGTCGAGGGCGGGCGCGCCCGACAGGCCGGCCAGGCTGGCGGGCAGGTCGGCGGTCCGCCCGATCTGCGCCCAAGCCAGGACAGGCTGGGGCCGCGCCCCTCGGCCGTGGGTCGTCAGGCGCCGGCGGCCGACCAGGCGGGACGCGGCCTCGCCGGCCCTCCCGCCCGGGAAGCCGGGATGGAAGGCCACGGCTCCCTGCCGCAGAAGGGTAGGCGGGGCAAGCGGCACGGCCGGCGCCCCGCCCTTGGTGAACAGGACGGCGGTATCGCTGCTTGGGTCCATGCGAACGGCGGCGGCGACGGCGCTTCCGGGGGCGACCACGACGGCGACGCGGGCGCAGCCCTCGACCACATGGCGGGCGGTGAGCCACACCCCGCCGGCCGCCACGGAAAAGGCGGCGCCGGTTCCGGGTCCCGGTGTGGCAGGCGTCTTGACCACGGCGGCGGGATCGAACGGCGAGGCCGGGGCCAGGGGCGGGCCGGGTAGGGCCGGCATGGGCGGCGGGGCGGGCGGCACGTCGGCGCGGTCCTGGGCGGCGATGGCGGCCCAGGTCAGGGCTCCGACCACGGCGAGGTAGATCAGCCAGTCGGGCGGACGCGGGAGCTTCACGGGCCGGGCCGGGCCGGGCGCTCAGGTGGCAACGGCGGCGGCCAGGACAAGCGCGGTGGCCAGCTTGGCCGCGACCAGCAGGGTGGCGGCAGCCATCTCGCCCTTGGCGATGCGCGCCGGCAGGCCGTGCAATACAAGATCGGTCAGGCGAAACACCGCCAACTGCACGAACACCGTGGCCACCCCCCACAGGGCGACATCCAGCAGCGAGGTGGTGGCGGCCAGGGAGGCGGCCAGGGGAATGGCCAGCCCCACCAGCGCCCCTCCAAAGGAGACGGCGGCGGCGGCGTTGCCCTGGCGGATCAGGGCGATCTCGCGGTGCGGGGTGATTAGGGCATAGAGCGCCGCCGCCACCACGAGGATAACCATGGTCACCAGGGCGTGGAGGAGGGTGAGCGGGAAACCCATGGCCCAGGCTTCGAGTTCCGGTGAGCGGGGGAAGGGCATGGCGGAAGCCTCGGTTGAGCGAGCGGCGGGGAGACTAGCATGGTGGCGCGGCGCCCATCAAAATCCTCCCTCCCCCAATGGGGAGGGTGGATGCGAGCGTTTGCGAGCAGACGGTTGGGGGATGGTGAAGCCTCCCCGGCGCCCGCGCATAGCGATTGGAAGAATCCGGACGGTTTCAGCACTCCCAACCCGTCTTGTCGCTTCGCGCCAAGCCACCCTCCCCATTGGGGGAGGGAGGGAAATGACCTCAAGCCCCCGGCACTCCCATCTCTCGCGCCGAGGTGCGCAAGGCGGTCTGGTCGGTGGGTGAACCACGGAAGGCGGCGAGGGCGGCGTGGTAGGCGCCGGCGGCGGCGGCGGGGTCGCCGAGGACTAGGCGGGCCCGCATCAGGCGGACCCAGCCCTCCGCGTTGTGGGGCTGGTCTTTCAGGCGCGCCGCCAGGCGGTCGACCATGCC
>JBDTIW010000137.1:0-4565 GCA_039936215.1 Caulobacteraceae bacterium
AGCGAATAGGCCCTCAGAAAGGCCGCGCCCATGCCCATGACGGCGCGGTCCGGGGTCAGGGCGTCGGACTGGCGGCCCAGGCGCTTGATGTAGGAGAAGATATAGTCCCAGCGCCCGCAGTTGAGGCCGGCCATGTGATCGCGCAGTTCGAAGAGAATCTCGTCCATCTCGAAGGCGGCCGGCAGGGTCTCGATCAGCACCGTGGCCTTGATGGCTCCCGCCGCAATGCCGAGCGCCGCCTGGGCGTGGACGAACACGTCGTTCCACAGCCGCGCCTCCAGGTGCGATTCGAGCTTCGGTAGGTAGAAGTAGGGTCCCGTCCCTTGGGCGATCTGCGCCCTGGCGTTGTGGAAAAAATAGAGGCCGAAATCGAACAGAGCGCCGGACATCGGCGCGCCGTCCACGGTCAAGTGCTTTTCCGGCAGGTGCCAGCCGCGCGGGCGGACCATCAGGACGGCAGGCGCATGGGTGAGCGCATAGGCCTTGCCGCTGACGGCGTCGGTGAAGGCCAGGGCGCCGGCCCAGCGGTCCTTCAGATTGACCTGCCCGTCGATGAGATTGGCCCAGGTGGGCGAGGTGGCGTCCTCGAAGTCGGCCATGAACACCTTGGCCCCGCTGTTCAGGGCGTTGATGATCATCTTGCGGTCGGTGGGCCCGGTGATCTCCACCCGCCGGTCCAGAAGATCGGCCGGAATCGGCGCCACCTTCCAGTCGCCCTCGCGGACGGCCCTCGTCGCCTCCAGGAAATCCGGACGCTCCCCGGCGTCGAAGCGCTTTTGCCGCTCAGCGCGGGCCGCCAGCAGTTCGCGACGGCGGGAGTCGAAGGCGCGGTGGAGGCCGGCGAGAAAATCCAATGCCTCGGGGGTAAGAATTTCGCCGGCGCGGCCGTCGATGGGGGCGAGAATTGCGATATCGTTCATGCGGCGATCCAGCTAGTTCCTCCCTCCCCTTCTGGGGAGGGTGGCTTCGAACGAAGTGAGAAGACGGGTGGGGAGTGGTGAAGCCGCCCGGGCGATTCAGGACACAGCCTCTTTCGACTCCACCAATCTTTAACATTTCAGCGGCTTCGGCGCTCCCCACCCTGACGCCTTCGGCGTCTGTCCGTCCCTATCAGGGGAGGGAGGACTTTGGCGTAAGCCTACGCCGCCACCGCCTCTTTCTTGAACTGCGCGCTTTCCGTCGAATCGCCGAGCGCCGTGGTCGAGGACGCCCCACCGGAAATCGTCAGGGCGACCTGGTCGAAATAGCCGGTGCCGACTTCCCGCTGGTGGCGGGTGGCGGAATAGCCGTGCGCCTCGCTGGCGAACTCGGCCTCCTGCAGCTCCGAATAGGCCGCCATGCCGCGATCCTTGTAGCCGCGGGCCAGTTCGAACATGCCGTGGTTCAGGCTGTGGAACCCGGCCAGCGTTACGAATTGAAATTTGTAGCCCATGGCCCCCAGCTCGCGCTGGAACTTGGCGATGGTGGGCTGATCGATATTGGCTCCCCAGTTGAACGACGGCGAGCAGTTGTAAGCCAGGAGCTTGCCCGGATACCTGGCCAGCACCGCTTCGGCGAACTGCCGCGCTTCGCCCAGGTCGGGGTGCGAGGTTTCCCACCAAAGGACATCGGCGAAGGGGGCGTAGGCGAGGCCCCGGGCGATGCAGTGGGCCAGGCCCGTGCCGTCCTTGAGGTGATAGAAGCCCTCCGGGGTGCGGGCGCCCGGCGCGATGAAGGCCTGGTCGCGCTCGTCGATATCGGAGGTGATCAGCCTGGCGCTTTCCGCGTCGGTGCGCGCGAAGGTGAGGGTCGGCACGCCGCAGACGTCGGCGGCCAGGCGGGCGGCGACCAGATTGCGCACATGGGCCGAGGTGGGGATCAGCACCTTGCCGCCCATGTGGCCGCACTTCTTTTCAGAGGCAAGCTGGTCCTCGAAGTGGACGCCGGCCGCGCCGGCCTCGATGAAGGCCTTCATGATCTCGAAGCTGTTCAGGGGTCCGCCGAAGCCGGCCTCGGCGTCGGCCACGATGGGCAGGAACCAATCACGCTTGGCGCCCCCCTCGGCATGCTCGATCTGGTCGGCGCGCTGCAGGGTGCGGTTGATCTTGCGGCACAGTTCGGGCGCCGCGTTGGCCGGGTAGAGGCTCTGGTCGGGATACATGGCCCCGGCGGTGTTGTTGTCCGCCGCCACCTGCCAGCCGGAGAGATAGACCGCCTTGAGGCCGGCGCGAGCCATCTGCATGGCCTGGTTGCCGGTCACCGCGCCGAGGGCGTTGACATAGGGCTCGCTCTTCAGGGACTTCCAGAGACGGTTGGCCCCACGCTCGGCAAGGGTGTGAGCGATGGGGAAGGAGCCGCGCAGCCTTTCCACTTCGGCCGGGCCATAGGGCCGCTCGACGCCGGCGAATCGTCCCGGCGGCGCGCCTGGAACCAGAGTGTGGAAACCGTCCGTCATCGTCGCCTCCCATCGATTGTCGCGATGGCGAGCGATAGTCCCGTATGGGCCGCGGGAGAAGTGTGAATATCGACCGAAAAGCTATTCTGTCACAACACGACCTTGTCATACTTGTAAAAACATGACAGAGCGGCGGCATGGCTCAAGCCCCCGAACGCAAGCTCTTCCTCGGTGTACGGCTCAAGCGCATTCGCCGCGAACTTGGCCTCACCCAGACCCGCATGGCCGAAGACCTGGGCGTCTCGCCGAGCTACCTCAATCACCTGGAGCGCAACCAGCGCCCGCTTACCGCCCAGATTCTCCTGCGCCTGGCCCAGACCTACGACATCGATATCCGCGGTCTTTCCAGCGACAACGACGCCGCCGGCGCGCGGGACCTGGGCGAAGTGATGGCCGACGCCCTTTTCCGCGATCTGGCCGTGCCGCGCCACGAGATCGCCGAAGTGGCCGAGAACGCGCCGGGCGTGGCCGACGCCATCGTCCGGCTCTACCGCGCCTGGGGGGACCGCCGCCGCCTGATCGACGCGGGGGTTGGCGAGAACCCGCCGACGGCCCCCTCGGACTGGGTGCGCGACTTCATCCAGGGCCAGCGCAACTTCTTTCCCGAACTCGACGAGGCGGGCGAGGCCCTGGCCGCCGAACTGGCCCCCGAGCCGGACGGCTTCGCCGCCGCCGCCCGCCTGCGCCTGGCCGAACGTCACGGGATTCAGGTGCGGGTGGTGCCGCGCGAGGTGCTGCCCGATTCGGTGCGCCGCTACGACCATCACCGCCGCCGCCTGATGCTGTCCGAAGGGCTGGGCGGACCGGGACGGGCCTTCGCGGCGGCCTATCAGCTGGCCCTTCAGGAGCATGACGGCGATCTCGCCGCCCTCGTGGCGCGCGCCGCGCCGCCGGACGCTCCCACCGCCGGCCTGCTCAAGGTCTCACTGGCCAACTATCTGGCCGCCGCCGCCATGATGCCCTACGAGGCGTTCCGCGACGCCTGCGAGGGGGCCGGCCACGATATCGAGCTGATCCGCGGCCGCTTCGGGGCCAGCTTCGAACAGGTCTGCCACCGCATGACCACCCTCTCGCGCCCCACCGCGCGCGGCGTGCCCTTCTTCATGCTGCGGGTGGATTCAGCCGGCAACGTCTCCAAGCGCTTCGCCGGCGGCGCCTTTCCCTTCTCGCGTTTCGGCGGCGCCTGCCCGCGCTGGCGCATCCATTCGGCCTTCCGCTCACCCGGCAAGATCCTGACCCAGATCGTCGAGACACCCGATGGGGCGCGCTATTTCACCCTGGCCCGCACGGTCAGGCGAATCGCCTCGCCGCACGCCGAGGAGGATTCGGAGCTGGCCATTGGCCTGGGCTGCGAGCTCAAATACGCCCCGCGCCTGGTCTATGCCCGGGGCCTCGATCTGGCCGATCCCGCCGTCACCCAGATCGGCCCGGCCTGCCGGGTGTGCGAACGCCCCGCCTGCCCCCAGCGCGCCGCCGAACCGGCCGGCCGCACCCTGACCGTCGACGACTTCACCAAGTCCATTTCGCCCTACCCGTTCGCGCCGGGGTGAGAGGGGGTATCGCCTCCCTCCCCTTCTGGGGAGGGACAGACGGCGAAGCCGTCAGGGTGGGGAGTGCTGAAGCTTTACAAGCCGCGCGGATTTCAAAGCACCGATCCTGGAACAGCGTCGCGGCTTCACCACTCCCCACCCGTCTTGTCGCTTCGCTCCAAGCCACCCTCCCCAGAAGGGGAGGGAGGCGCTACGGCATGATTTCCCCCCTCTTTGCGGCCTCGCAGCCACAGTGCGGCAATTGTTTGTCGCCATGGCGCCATTGAACGGTTGACGCCCCCATGGCGATGGCTCAGTTTCCAATTCGAACATCTGTTGGGCTGGTGGCCTTAGGGGTGATTTGACGCATTTAGGATCCGGCCTTCGACCGGGCGGGGAGGAACCATGAAGAAGCATATCCTGTTGATGTCCTGCGCCGTGAGCGCGCTGGTCCTGTCGGGAGGCGGCGCCTATGCGGCGGCGGCCGCGGCCGCCCCGGCCGCCGACACCGGCACCACCATCGGCGAACTGGTGGTCACCGCCGAGCGGCGCGAGGAAAATCTTCAGGATACGCCCATCGCGGTGTCGGCCTTCTCGGCCGA
>JBDTIW010000138.1:0-3278 GCA_039936215.1 Caulobacteraceae bacterium
AGCATGTGGCTGCGCGGCGGCGGCGCCGCATCGGCGGGCCGATTCCACAGGACGCGGGCGATGAGGCTCTGGGCCTTGAAGCCGAGCGCCTCCAGCGCGGCCAGAAAGACGGCGTTCTGCTCGAAACAGTAGCCGCCGCGTCGGCCCCTCACCAGCTTGGCTTGAAGGGTGTCCAGATCCAACGCCACCGGCCGCCCCAGCAGGGGATCGAGGTTTTCGAAGGCGAGACCGGCCGGATGCAGGGCGTGGATCGCCGCCAGGGTCGCCAAGGTCGGCGCGCGATCGCCCGCGTAGCCGATGCGCGCCAGATAGGCGTCGAGGTCGAAGCCGTCGTTCATGGCGCCCTCCTCGCCTTTCCGACCGGCCACGTCTAGAGACGCCGCATGGCGAACGAAGCTGTGCAGATCACCGCTCGCGGGCCAGGCGACGCCGCGCGGGCGGCCGAGGCGGCCATCGACGCCGATCCGGGGCTGGAAGGCGCGACCTGGTCGATCATCGAGGAGGATGAGGCCAAGGGGATTTGGCGCATCGACGCCTTCCCGACCGACGACACCGAGGCGAAGCGCGTGGTCGCGGTGCTGACGCGCCATCCGCGATTGAAAACGACGACGCAAAAGCTGGCCGACGCCGACTGGCTGGCCATGGCTCTCTCCGGCCTGCCGCCGGTGCGGGCGGGGCGGTTCTTCGTCTATGGGATGCACGACCGGGGGCGGGTCCCAGCCAATGCCGTCGGCCTGCGCATCGAGGCGGGCGCGGCCTTCGGCACCGGCCATCACGGCACGACCGTCGGCTGCCTGATCGCCTACGACGCCCTGCTGAAAGGCCGGCGCTTCAGGCGGGTGCTCGATGTGGGGACCGGGACCGGCCTCCTGGCCATCGCCGCCGCCCGCGCCGGGGCGCCCGTCACGGTGGGGACGGATATCGATCCGGTCTCGGTCCGCATCGCCCGCGGCAACGCCAAGGTGAACAAGGCGGCCAGCCGCTTCGCCCGCGCCGACGGCCTCGCCCACCCGCTGGTGAGCGGCCACGCCCCCTACGACCTGGTGTTCGCCAACATATTGGCCCGGCCGCTGATCGGACTGGCCCAAGATATCCGCCGCGCCTTGAGGCCCGGCGGCGAGGCCATCCTGTCGGGCCTCCTGCGCATCCAGGCCCGCGCCGTCCTGGCCGCCTATGTGGGGCGCGGTTTTGATATCGAGCGGCGCCTCAACCGCGACGCCTGGGCGACGCTGGTGGTGCGGCGGCGGTGAGAGGCCCTTTGCGTCGCCGCCTTGGGCGTTCTAAATCTCCCTCATGCGCCAGACCTTCGACGACACCACCGACCGCTCCTTCGGGACCCGCCACATTCCCTTGATCCGCGCCGCCATGGCCGAGCAGGGGGTGGACGGGTTTTTGATCCCGCACGAGGACGAGCATCAGAACGAGTATCTGCCGGCCGCCAACGACCGGCTGGCCTGGGCGACCGGGTTCACCGGTTCGGCGGGGGCGGCGGTGATCTTGAAGGACGCGGCGGCGATCTTCGTCGATGGGCGCTACACCCTGCAGGTGCGCGATCAGGTAGACGGCGAGGTGTTCGAATTTCGCGACCTGGTCGAGGGCGGGGCGCCAGCCTATCTGGCCGAGGCCGCCAAACCCGGCTGGGTTATCGGCTACGACGCCCGTCTGCACAGCCCGGACGCCCTGGAGCGCCTGCGCGGGGCGGTCGCCAAGGCCGGCGCGACCCTTGAGGCGATGGAGGTCAACCCGCTGGATGCGGCCTGGGGCGCGGCGCGGCCGGCGCAACCCAAGGCGCCGGTGGTCCCCCATCCGCTGCAATACGCCGGCGAAGACTCGGGCTCCAAGCGGGCCCGCATCGGCGCCGCCCTGGCCGAACAGGGCGCGGAGGCCGCGGTCCTGACCTCGCCGGCCTCGATCGCCTGGCTGTTCAATATCCGCGGCGGCGATGTGATCCGCTCGCCCCTGCCCCTGGCCCAGGCGATCCTTGAGGCCGACGGGACGGCGCGCCTCTTCCTCGATCCGGCCAAGCTCACCCCCGATCTGCCGGCATGGCTGGGCAACCAGGTGCGCCTGGAGGCGCCGGGCGATCTGGCGGGCGCCCTGGCCGAGCTGAAGGGCCGCAAGGTGCTGGTCGATCCGGCCCAGTCGGCGGCCTGGTATGTGGAGGCGCTGGCGGTGGCTGGAGCAACGGTGGTGGCGGCGGCCGATCCCTGCGCCCTGCCGCGGGCCTGCAAGAACGCCGTGGAGATCGAGGGCGCCCGCCGCGCCCACATCCGCGACGGGGCGGCCCTGACCCGCTTCCTGCATTGGATCGCCACCGAAGCTCAGGACTCCCTGCCCGACGAAATCGAGGTGGTCGGCAAGCTGGAGGCGTTTCGCGAGGCCGGCGGGGCGCTGAAGGACCTCTCCTTCGACACCATCGCCGGCGCGGGCGCCAACGGGGCCATCGTCCACTATCATCCCAGCCGGCGGCTGAACCGGCGCACCCAAAGCGGATCGCTGCTGCTGGTGGACTCCGGGGCCCAATATCTGGACGGCACCACCGACGTAACCCGCACCCTGGCCATCGGCGAGCCAACGAGGGAGATGCGCGAGCGTTTCACCCTGGTGCTCAAGGGCCATCTCGCCCTGGCCCGGGTGCGCTTTCCCGCCGGCACGACCGGCTCGGCGCTGGACGCCCTGGCGCGGGTCTCCCTGTGGGCGGCCGGCTTCGACTACGACCACGGCACCGGCCACGGGGTCGGCTCCTACCTCGGCGTTCACGAAGGCCCGCAGCGGATCGCCAAACAGCCCAATACGGTGGCGCTACAGGCCGGCATGATCGTCTCCAACGAGCCCGGCTACTACAAGACCGGCGCCTACGGCATCCGCATCGAGACCCTGCAGGTGGTGACCCCCGCCACGCCCATCCCTGGCGGCGAGCGCCCCATGCTGGCCTTCGAGACCCTCACCCTCGCCCCCATCGACCGGCGGCTGGTTGTTCGCGAGATGCTGACCGGCGAGGAACGCGCCCAACTCGACGCCTATCACGCCCGGGTGCTGGCGGCGGTGGGACCGCTGGTCCCGGCGGACGTGACGGCGTGGCTGGAGGGGGCGTGCGGGGCGGTTTGAGGGCGCCCCCCGCAAAACACCTCTCCCATGCCAACGAGCTACGATATTCACACATCTCCAAGCGACGGGCTGTGGCCGGACGCCCCCTCCGTCACGCGATGCAAGCCAACGCATCGCGCGCCACCTCCCCCGCTTCGCAGGGGAGGATTGAAATATCCGAAACCACCCCC
>JBDTIW010000139.1:0-5486 GCA_039936215.1 Caulobacteraceae bacterium
CCAGCCTTCATCTTGGCGATGTTGGCGGGCGAATGGAACGCGTCGCCTTCCTCGAACGGCCAGCCCAGACGTTCGGCCAGCGGCCTGGCCACCGTCGTCTTGCCGGACCCCGAGACGCCCATGACCACCAGAACCGGCGGCGGCGGGGTCAAGGCAGGCTCCGCCAGCGCCGGCCGTCACGCTCCAGAAGCGTCCGCGCCTCGGCGGGGCCGTCCGTGCCGGCGGCGTACCCATGGACCTCGCCGGCGCTCTTCCAGGCGTCCAGGAAGGGCATGACGGCGCGCCAGGCGTTCTCGATATCGTCGGCTCGCTTGAACAGGGTCTGATCGCCGGTCAGGCAGTCGTAGATCAGGGTCTCGTAGCCGGTGGCCGGCTTGTGCGCGAACCAGTCGGCATAGCTGAAATCCATCCGCACATCGGTCAGGCAGACGTCCGGACCGGGGCGCTTGGCGTCGAACAACAGGGACAGGCCCTCATCGGGCTGGATGCGCAGAAGAAGGACGTTGGGGGTGGACTTACCCTCGCGGACGGCCTGGAACAGGGTCTTGGGCGCGGCCTTGAACTGGATGGCGATCTGGGTGTCGTGGGCGCTCATCGCCTTGCCGGTGCGCAGGTAGAAGGGCACGCCCGCCCAGCGCCAATTGTCGATGGCGAGCTTGAGGGCGACGAAGGTTTCCGCGCGGCTGGCGGGATCGACATTGGGGGAGTCGCGATAGGCGGCGACCTTTCGCCCGGCCACCGATCCGGCCCGATATTGTCCGCGCACGGAATGGGCCAGGGCTTGGGCCCGACTCTGGTGGTGGATGGCCTCGATCACCCGGCCCTTCTCGGCCCGCACCGCCTCGGGATCGAAGGAATTGGGCGGCTCCATGGCGATCATGGTCAGAAGCTGAAAGAGGTGATTGGGCACCATGTCGCGCAACGCGCCGGTCTTGTCGTAGAAGGCCCCGCGCCCCTCCACCCCCACCGTCTCGGCGGCGGTGATCTGCACCGAATCGATGTGCAGGCGGTTCCACAACGGCTCGAAGACGCCGTTGCCGAAACGGGTGACCATGATGTTGCGGACCGTCTCCTTGCCCAGGAAATGATCGATCCGGTAGATCTGTTTCTCGTCCAGGCATTTGACCACCCGCCGGTTCAAGACCTTGGCGGACGTCAGGTCGTCGCCGAACGGCTTTTCGATCACCACTCGGCGAAAGGCGCCGCGCGGGGCGCGGGTCAGGGCCGCCTTGTGCAGCCGCTCGACGATATCGCCGAAGAAGCGCGGGGCCACGGCCAGGTAGAAGAGCACATCGCCCCCGCCGGCCCCGCCCAGCGCTTCGAGCCGCCCCGCCAGGGCGGCGTAGCTGGCGTCGTCCTCGAAATCGCCCACCTGATAGAACATCCGGTCGGCCAGCCACGTCCAGGCTTTGGCGTCGATCTTGGCCAGGCCGAATTCGCTGAGCTTGTTGGTGGCCAGTTCCTTCAGGAAAGCGCCGAGATCCTTGCGGAACCCATCGTCGTCGCCGGGCGAATGATCGACGCCGAGAATCTTGAAATCCTTGGCCAGCAAGCCGGCGTCGGAGAGATTGTAGAGGGCCGGAATGAGCAGCCGCTTGGCCAGGTCGCCGCCGGCCCCGAAGATCACCATGGTGCAGGCCGGCGCGACCGGCGCCTTGGAAGGCGGTTGCTTGGGCATGGCGCTAGACCAACTTCCAGTTCGGTTGACCCACCACCGCCGTCATCCCGGAATGGCGGCGAAGCCGACATATCCGGGACCTAGGAGTCGCATCCCCGACGGAACGATCCGCCGCTCGCGGCTTCAACGCGCGTTGAATGGGGCCTCCTAGGTCCCGGATAAGCCGCTGCGCGGCTTTCCGGGATGACGGTATTTGCGGGAGACAATCCAACTCAGATGGGAAGCGCATCAGGCCTTGGCCCTGGTTTTGGCCGGCGCCTTTTCCTCGACGTGGCCGCCGAAGCCGAAGCGCATGGCCGACAGCAGCTTTTCGCCGAAGGTGTGGCTCTCGCGGGAGCGGAAGCGGGCATAGAGGGCGGCGGTGAGCACATTGGCCGGGACAGCCTCCTCGATGGCCGCGTCCACCGTCCAGCGCCCCTCGCCGCTGTCCTCCACGGCGCCGGTGTAGGCCTTCAGCCTGGCGTCGCCGGCCAGGGCCGAGGCGGTGAGATCGAGAAGCCAGGAGGAGATGACGCTGCCGCGGCGCCAGACCTCGGCGATGTCGGGGAGGTCGAGATCGAACCGCTCGGCCTTGGCCAGGGCCTTGCCGCCCTTGCCCTGGAGAATGTCGAAGCCCTCGGCATAGGCCTGCATCAGGCCGTATTCGATGCCGTTGTGGACCATTTTCACGAAGTGCCCGGCCCCTGGCGGGCCGGCATGAATGTAACCCTGCTCGGCCCTCGGATCGGCCCCCTTGCGCCGCTTGGTGCGGGGAATGTCGCCAAGGCCCGGAGCAAGGGTCTTGAAGATGGGATCGAGGCGATCGACGACGGATTTCTTGCCGCCGATCATCATGCAGTAGCCGCGCTCCAGCCCCCACACCCCGCCCGAGGTGCCGACATCGATGTAGTTCAACCCCTTGGCCTTCAGGGCCGCCGCGCGGCGGATATCGTCGCGGTAGAAGGTGTTGCCGCCGTCGATGACGGTGTCGCCTTTTTCGAGGACGGTCGCGATCTCGGCGATGGTGTCTTCGGTGGGTTTGCCGGCCGGCAGCATCACCCAGACGGCGCGCGGGGCCTTCAGCTTGGCGATCAGGTCTCTGTAGTCCTTGGCGCCGGTCGCGCCTTCCTCGGCCAGATCGGCCACCGCCGCCTCGTCGCGGTCCCAGACCACGCACTTATGGCCGCCCTTCATCAGGCGGCGGGCAATATTGCCACCCATTCGCCCCAGTCCGATGACGCCGAGCTGCATGGGCTTTGATACTCCTTTAGGGGTCACGCGAAGGCGCGTTCGAGGGCGTGCGCCAGATGGCGAAGACCGGCGTCCACATCAGCGCCCAGGTCGATTCGCAACAGGCGCCGTCCCCGTTCGGCGAGAACCTCGAAATCACCGCGCGCCTCGGCCGCCTCGACGACGCCGAAGCTGATCGCGCGGCCCGGCACGGCGATATCCGCCGCCGCCTTGTGGGTGATCTGCAGGAAGACCCCGCTATTGGGGCCGCCCTTGTAGGCCTGGCCGGTGGAGTGCAGGAACCTCGGGCCAAAGCCCAGCACGGTGGCGACCTTGCGGTGGTCGAGGATTTTGGCCCGGATCGCCTGCAACGCCGCGATGTGGCGCGGATCGCGGTCGATATAGGCCAGAAGGCCGATGTAGTCGCCGGGGTGGGCGCGCAGAAGCTGGGCGCGCAGCCAAGCCTCCAGGGTCTGGACGCCGGCCGCCTTGCCGAGCGCCTCGGCGTTGGCCGGATCGGCATAGAGGGCGATGCCGTTCGCCACGAACACCGGGGTTTCCGGCGCCAGGGCGCCGGTCTTCTCATAGGCGCCCGTCAGCGCCCGCGTCTTGACCTTGCTGGCCTCCACGTCCGGCTGATCGAAGGGATTTATGCCGATCACCGCCCCGGCCACGGCGACGGCGACCTCCCAGCGGAAGAACTCCTGGAACAGCATGGCGCGACTGGCCAAGGTGATGCGAACCACCGGTTGGCCGGCCTCCTCCAGGTCGCGCACCGCCTGGTCGCGGTCCACGTCGTCATGGCCTTCGAGGCGCAAATAGGCGAACACCCGGTCGGCGCCATAGACATCGACCTTGGCCAGCGGCTCGGCATCGATGGGGATCAGGCCGTTGCCCTGCTTGCCGGTGGATTCGGCCAAGAGCTGTTCGAGCCAGGCTCCGATATCGCCGATCGCTTCCGAAGCGATCAAGGTCACCTTGTCCCGCCCGGCCTTGGCCGCCGTCCCCAAGAGGGCGCCCAGGACAAAGCCCGGATTGGCGGTCGGCGGGGCGCTGGGGCCGCAGGCGCGGACCATGGTTCCCACGCTCTCGAAGATGGCGCGGACGTCCAGGCCGATCACCGCCGCCGGGACCATGCCGAAATTCGACAGCACCGAATAGCGGCCCCCGATGGCCGGGTCGCCGTGGAAGACATGGGCGAAGCCGCCCTGGCGAGCGGTCGCTTCCAGCGCCGAGCCGGGATCGGTGACGGCGACGAAACGCGCCCCGGCCTTGCCGACCCCCAGCGCCTTTTCCGCCACGGCGAAGAAGTAGCGGTGCAGAACGTCCGGCTCCAGGGTCGTTCCGGACTTGCTGGAGACGATGAACAGGGTCCTGGCCGGGTCGATCGCCGCCTCCACGCGGGCGATCTGGGCCGGGTCGGTGGAATCGAGCACCAGCAGTTCGGGATAGCCCGGCGCCGCGCCGAAGGTCTTGGCCAGGACCTCGGGACCCAGGCTGGAGCCGCCCATGCCGAGCAGCAGGGCGTGCGACCAGCCGGCCGCTTTCACCTCATCGCGCAAGCCTTCAAGGGCGGCGAAATCCACCGAGCCCCCGCTGGCGGCCGCCAGCCAGCCCAGCCATTTGGCCTCGTCGGCGCCGGTCCACAGGCTGGCGTCACCGGCCCACAGGCGGCGCGTCCAGCCCTCGGCGGCGGCGTGGTCCAGGGTCCTTTTCAAGGCCGCGTCCAGGTCCGCCGGCGCCTTGATCGACTGGGCGTTCAGCCTGCCCGCCAACATCTTGGCCCGCTTGCCCGCCACAGCCCCCAAGAGGGCGTCGAAGGCCTCGGCGAACTTGGCCACACCGTCCACGACGAGGGCGTCGGTCACCCCATCGAGATCAAGGTCGAGCCGATCGGCGCCCTCCAGCACCGCCCGCGCCGCCTCCAGGCCCTCGGTGAGACGGGGGCGCACCTGGCCGTGATCGCGAAAGGCGTCCATGGTCTTGGGGGGCATGGTGTTGACGGTGTCGGGCCCGATCAGGGTCTCGACATAGAGGACATCCGAATAGGCGGGGTCCTTGGTCCCGGTGGACGCCCACAGGAGCCGCTGCGGCGCCGCGCCGGCCGCCGCCAGCGTCTGCCAGCGCGGCGAGGCGATCAGTTCCAGGTAGCGCTGATAGGCGATTTTCGCGTTGGCGATGGCGACCTTGCCGCGCAGGCATTTGAGAGTTTCCGCCACCTCGCCCGCGGCCGTCTCCAGCCGCCGGTCGATGGCCTTGTCGATCATCCCGTCGATGCGGCTGACGAAGAAGCTGGCCACGCCGTGAACCCTTGAGACGTCGCCGCCGGCGCCCTTCAACGCTTCCAGGCCCGCCATGTGGGCGTCGGCCACCGCCAGATAGGCGTCGATGCCGAACAGCAGAGTGACGTTGACGTTGATCCCCTCGCCGATCAGCGTCTTGATGGCCGGAACGCCGGGCCCCGTCCCCGGAACCTTGATCATCACATTGGGCCGGTCCACCGTCCGCCACAGCCGCCGCGCCTCGGCGATGGTTCCTTTCGTATCCATGGCCAGATACGGCGAAACCTCCAGGCTGACATAGCCGTCGGCGCTGTTGA
>JBDTIW010000140.1:0-5208 GCA_039936215.1 Caulobacteraceae bacterium
TGGGTGAGGATGTTCACCGGCGTTCCGGCCTTGCGCGCCGCAATGGCCTCGATCAGCGCCGCCCCGTGTTCGCCGATCTGGCGGCAGGCGGCTACGTCCTCCTCGGCGATGGCGGCGGCCTCGCGGGCGGCGGCGGGGGCGCGCTGGGCGGGGGGCAGGGGCGCCACCACGCGGCCGACCCGCTCCAGGGCCCAGGCCAGATTCACCGCCGTGGGCCGGGACGCCGCCAGGCGCGCGCGGGCGTCGGCCAAGGCGGCGTCGGAGGGATCGGCGCGCAGGGCCAGGGCCACGCCCCAGGCCGCCGTCACCCCGATCAGCGGCGCGCCGCGAACCCGCATGGTCGCGATGGCCTCCACGGCGTCGCCCAGAGTCTCAAGGCGGACAATCTTGACGGCATGCGGCAGCAGGGTCTGATCGACGATCTCCACCGCGCCGTCGCCGGCCGGCCAGATGGTGCGGGTGGGACGGCCGCGGACCAGCACCTAGCCTTCCCAACCCTCCACGAAGGGAAACCGCGCCGCCCACAAGCCGGCGAGGCGCGGGTCGGCGTCGACCCGGCGGACCACCTCACCCATGCGGGGTGCGGCGTCGTAAAAGGCGCGCCGGTGTGGCTCCCAGCGGGACAAGACGGTCAAATAAAGGTCCAGGACGGTCGGATCCGGGCCCAAAAGATAGGGGTCCGGCGCGACCTGGCTTTCCATGATCGTCCAGCAGGCGCTGATGCGATCGTCGATGCGACGCCGGAGGAGAGCCTGGTTCGGTTCGTCGTCGACCAGGCGCGAGGGATCGTCCCGTATCCAATAGAGACTGTAGACGGCCGCCGAGACGAAAGTCATCCAGCGCAGGAAGGCCGGGCGGCGGCGACTGTCGATCGGCGGCGCCAGGCCGCCCGTGGGGTGGGCGTCGGCGAGCCAGATGAGGATCGCGGCGCTCTCGGTCATCAACTCGCCCGATGGCAGGATCAGAGCCGGGACTTGGCGCATGGGATTGACCAGGGCGAACGCATCGGCGGCGGCGCGGTCGGCGAGCGACGGCGCCTCCTCCACCCGGTAGAGAAGGCCGAGCAGTGTGAGCGCCGCTTCCACGGCGACCGAGCCGGTTCCCTTCGCGCCATGGACGATAAATTCCAGACTCATGATTTATCCCCACATTCTCCACAATATCTTGAGCGACTTGGCCGTTGGGATACTATATGTGGTTAAAGTCCTTGGTTAGTGTGGACCGCGCCGCCGCTCGCGGAGCTGAGTCGCGATTATAGGGAGCCGCATTCGATGAGTCTCGCCCGTCCCAATGGCGTCCCCGGCCTGCTCACCGCGTCCTTCGCCTATAAGCCCTTCCGCTACCCGTGGGCCTACGACTTCTGGAAGCGTCAGCAGCAGGTCCACTGGATGCCCGAGGAAGTGCCGCTCGGCGAGGATTGCAAGGACTGGGCGGCCAATCTGAACGATCGCGAGCGCAATCTCCTTACCCAGATTTTCCGCTTTTTCACCCAGTCCGACATCGAGGTGAACGACAACTACATGGAGCGCTACGCCACCGTCTTCAAACCCACCGAGGTGAAGATGATGCTGGCCGCCTTCTCCAACATGGAGACCATCCATATCGCCGCCTACGCCCTCCTCCTGGAGACGATCGGCATGCCCGAGGCGGAGTTTTCGGCCTTCCTCGAACTGGAGGCGCTGAAGGCCAAGCACGACTATATGCAACAGTTCGGGGTCGGATCGAACGCCGATATCGCCCGCACCCTCGCTATGTTCGGCGGCTTCACCGAGGGTCTGCAACTCTTCGCCAGCTTCGCCATGCTGATGAACTTTCCGCGCTTCAACAAGATGAAGGGGATGGGCCAGATCATCTCGTGGAGCGTGCGTGACGAGAGCCTGCACTGCGAGGGGATCGTCAAGCTCTACCACGCCTTCAACGCCGAGACCGGGGCGGTGACCAAATCGGTGGCGAACGATATTGTCGATTGCTGCAAGACCGTGGTGGGACTGGAGGATCGGTTCATCGACCTGGCCTTCGAGGCCGGCGAGGTGCAGGGCATGACGCCCGCCGACATCAAGGGCTACATCCGTTTCATCGCCGACTGGCGTCTGCGCCAGCTGGGCCTGCCGACCGTCTACGACGCCAAGGAAAATCCTCTGCCTTGGCTACAGAGCCTGCTGTCGGGTGTCGAACACGCCAACTTCTTCGAGGCCCGCTCGACCGAATACTCCAAGGCCGCCACCCGCGGGGCCTGGCACGGCGAGACCGGCGTATGGTCGGCCTTCGACACCATGATGACCAAGCGCCCGGAGGCCCCGCCGCCGGTCCAATGAGACGGGCCGGTCGCCAGATCGGCCGGGACGATAAAAAGGCGCCCGCCGCGGATTTGGTCCGGCCGGCGGGCGCGAGGGGACTTTGACCTTGAAGTTCCACCCCAGTTTGCCCGCCGCCGAACAATTGTTCGAATCACCATGCCGTGAGGACGACCGTGATCCGTAGGATCAGCGCGGAAAACGCGGGTGCTCCAACTGGCGTTCGTCGAATTTGGCGCCGGGCGGCAGGCGCCATTCGCCGTGAAAGCTGAAAGCCAGGGTTTGGCACAGGCGCGCGCCGCCGCCGGCCGGATTGTCGCCAAGGACGAAGACGCGCAGATCCTGGTTGGCCCGCAGGCGTCCGAACGCCATCCAGGCCCGCCTCGCGCCTGGACAGAAGGCGGCGATCATCGCGGAACCCTCGGCGCCGGGCTGCACCTCATAGAGGTCGCGCTCGGGCGCCCGGGCGCCGATCAAGGGTGAAAGGCCGCCACGTCCAAGCGCCGCCTCGCTTGCCGGCTTGAGGTCGGCGCTCGCCTGACCTTCCGTCGCCAGCACGCGCCGCACCGTGGTGAAGATCAGGCGCTGATTGAACTCGAAGGTCACCGCGCCGGCGGCGTGACGCGTTTCGCTGTCGGCCGGATCGTAGGAAAAGATCCGCAAGGTCGTGGCATGGGCGGCGGGGGCCAGGGCGACGGCGACGGCGGCGGCCAGGAAGGCGAGCAATCTCATGGAATCGATCGGCCCTTCAGCCTGAGCAGGGCGGCGTCGCCGTTGAAAGCCACCAGCCGCCACACGCCCGCTTCGTCGGCGAAGGTGAGCAGGCAGGGCCCTTTCTTGTCGCGGGCGGCGCATACATTGCCGTCCGGCAACGACCTCAAGCCACCGGCCAGAGCCAGGACGCCTGGGATCGGCGTTTCCGGTCGGTAGCCATAATAGTCGGCGACGGCGCGGAACACTTCCGGCTGGATGAGCGCGTCGCCGGCGACCCTCGCCAAGGGGCCCGACAGCAGCACGCCCAATCCTTTCCAGGCGCCCGGCACGTTCGCCGCCGACGCCTTGTCCACCAGGCGAGCCTGAAGCTGCGCCTCCAGGGCGCGGCGATCCACGTGGGCGTCGAAGGCGGCGTGGTCGTCATCGCGAATGGCCAGCAACAGGCCGTGCACGTCGCCCGCCGCCGCCAGGCGCTCCGTGGCGGCGCAGCTTGCCAAAAGGGCGGTCGCCAGGATGGCGGCGAGAAGGCGGAGGAGGTTGGTCATGGTTAGAGGCGCTTCATTGGCGGCGATCCGTGGCGCCGGCAAGGCGGCGATGCGCCTCACGCGCCGGTCCGTTCCTTGAAAAAGGCGATCACCCGCGCCTCCGCCTTCCGGGTCGGCCCGTCCGGGTCGGCGTCGTCGAGATGCAGGGTGAGCACCGAATGGGCGGGCATGCGGGGATCGGGGAGCCCATCCTTGGCCTCGATCTCGATGGCTTCGAAGCGATCGCCGAAGGTGCGTTTCAGGGCCTCGAACCGCGCGTCAGGCACGAAGGGGTCGCCGATAAAGCGCAGGCCGATCATCGAAAGGTCCTCGGCTTCGAACCGCCGTTTGGCGCAAGCGATCTCGGCGGGCGCGGCGCCAATGCCGGCCGACCGGCGCTTCGATCCGGTGGGAATCGGCAAAGACGGCTGCGAAAGCACCGGGGCGACCACGGAAGGCTCGGTCATCATGGCCAGGGCGAAGCCGCCGGTGAAGCACATGCCGACCGCGCCGACACCCCTGCCGCCGCACTCGGCGTGGACCTGGGCGGCCAGCGCCCGCAGCCAATCGACGATCGGACTGGATTTGTCGGACGCCCAGACATTGAACTCCCGGCGAACGCAGATTCCCTTGACCATTTCCCCCAACGCATAGCCACGGGTGACCTCGCGGCCGGGATCGCCGAACAGGCTGGGACAGAACACCGTCATGCCGGCCGCCGCCACGCGGGTCGCGAACCGGATCACCTGGGGGTGCAGGCCCGGCATCTCGTGGATGACGATCACCCCCGGCCCCGAACCCCGCCGCCACACCGGCCGCGTCCAACGCCCGCCCGGATCGGTGAAATCGAACCGGGCGTAATCTTTCAGGGCGTCGAGGTCAGGCATGGGCGGCGTCGCCGTCGGGCGGTTGGGAAAAGGCCCGCTCGGCGGCGCGCCGCCACCTTCCGGCGAAGGTCAGGTAGATCGGCAACGGGGCGATGGCCAACAGGGCCGACATGAGGCCGCTGACCGGATCGTCCCACACCATCAGCGCGATCAGGCCCGCTTGGGCTAGAACCGCGGCGATGGCGATCCACGGAAACAGCGGCATCTTCCAGGGCCTGGGCAGATCGGGCTCGGCGATCCGCAGTTTGATGGCCGACAGGCAGACCATCAGGATCGAGAAGGTGATCCAGGGCTGGGAGATGCGCACCAGGCTTTCATAGCTGCCGGTGGCGGTGAACAGCATGGCGACGACGACCATCAGGGCGACGCTGCGCCGGGGGGCGCCGCCGCTCGCCACCGCGCCCAGGGCCGGCGGCAGGGCGCCGTCCCGGGCCATGCGCCAGGTGACGCGCGAGGCGATCATGACAATCAGATTGGCGATGGCCGCCAGCGACACCGCGCCAATGGCGGTGATCGCCATATCGCCGGCGCCCCCCAGCGCGACTCTGGCCGCGTCGCCCACCGCCAGGGCCGATCCGGCGATGGCGGCGGGGGGCAGAACGTGGAGCACCGCAGCGTTCATCAGCACGTAAAGGACCGCGACCATGGCGATCCCACCAAAAATCGAGCGCGCCACATTGCGGTCGGGACGCGCCACCTCCTCGGAAAAATAGATGGAGGCCTCCCAGCCGGCGTAGGTCTGGAAGATCACCCGGATGGCCATGACCAGCGCGCTTCCCGAGGCGGCGC
>JBDTIW010000141.1:0-4092 GCA_039936215.1 Caulobacteraceae bacterium
GTGACGTTAGGCTGCACTAAGCCCTACAGGCGAATCGCCAAGGCAAACGGGGCTGGAGGGTTAACATCATGGATATATGGCAGATCGTGGAGTGGCTCATTCTGGGCGCCGTCGCCGGGTTCATCGCGAGCAAGATCATCAACAAGACCGGCGAAGGCCTGGTCATGGATATCGTGCTGGGAATCGTCGGTGCGTTTGTCGGTGGCTTCATCTCCAACCATTTCTTCGGCGGCGTGGGCACCGGCCACAACATTCTGAGTATCCCCACCCTGATCATCGCTGTCCTGGGCGCGATCGTCGTGCTGCTCATCTATCACATGATCGTCCGCCGGCGGGTCTGAGCCGGTCTTTTCGGCGGCTCCCGGGATTCGTCGGGAGCCGCTGAGTCTTCGTTTTAGGCCGCGGCGGGATGGCAATGGCCAAGGGCTTCGCATCCCCCTCGATCGACGAGCGGCAGGGCGTCCTGGCCGCCGAGCGGCGGCTGAAGATGGCCCGCTCGGCCCACGCCTATGTGCGCGGCGCCACGCAGAAGTTCTATGAATGGCTGGACGCCGCCTCGCGGCGGGGCCTTCCTGAAGGCCCGCCGGTGTGGATCTGCGGCGATTGTCACTTGGGCAACCTGGGCCCGGTGGCCAGCGCCAAGGGGCGGGTGGATATACAGATCCGCGATCTCGATCAGACGGTGATCGGCAATCCCGCTCATGACCTGATCCGGCTGGGCCTTTCCCTGGCCACGGCGGCGCGCGGGTCGGACCTGCCCGGCGTGACCACCGCCCATATGCTCGAAGCGATGATGGCCGGCTATCATCAGGCCCTGTCGGACGGCGGCGAGGAGGCGGGCGAGGCCGCTGCGCAGGCGCACCGACCTAAATCCATCAAGGCGGTCCTGGCGCGCGCCGTGGGGAGGCGTTGGCGCAACCTCGCCAGCGAACGCATCGCCGACGCCCGCCCGTCGATTCCGCTCGGCAAGCGGTTCTGGAAGCTTCATGGCGACGAGGCCGAGCAGATCACCGCCCTCTTTACCACGCCCGGGGTGCGCGGCATGGTCACCGCCCTGCGCTCGCGCGATGACGGCGACCGCGTCGAGGTGCTGGACGCCGCCTATTGGATGAAGGGATGCTCCTCGCTCGGCCGACTGCGTTACGCCGTCCTGGTCGGGGTCGGCGACCATCGGAACGCGGAGAGCGGCCATTGCCTGGTCGACATCAAGGAAGCCGTGCAGCCGGCTGCGCCCAGGGCGTCCGGCTCGGACATGCCGCGCGGCAACGCCGAGCGCGTCGTGGCGGGTGCGAAGGCCCTGTCGCCCTACCTCGGCGAGCGCATGATCCCGGCCCGCCTCAACGAGCGCGGCGTGGTGGTGCGCGAACTTCTCCCACAGGACCTCAAACTTGAGATCGACAGCCTGACGCGCGAGGAAGCCATGCTGGCGGCGCGCTATCTGGGCGCGGTGGTGGGAAAGGCCCATGGCCGGCAGATGGATGGAGCCACCAAGGGTGCCTGGCAGGGCGAGATCGGCCGTCGCTGGCCCAAGGGCCTGGATGCGCCCTTCTGGCTGTGGTCGAGCGTGGTCGATTTGGTGGGCAGCCACGAGGCCGCCTACCTCGAACACTGCCGCCGCTACGCTCTGGGCGCCGAAGCCGCCTAAGGGGCGACGCCGCGGGGCGGCGCGGCGGCGCAAAGTCAAATTGACAAGGGGGCCATCGCGGCGCGAAGCTGATTGCGAAGCGATCCTGGGCGAGAGACGCCCGGGCGGGCGAAGGAGGCTGGCGATGAGGCTTCGATGGTGGCTGGTCGGCGCGCTGGCGGCGCTGGCGGGCGGTGGGTCGGCGAACGCGGCGGTGATGGTGTTCGGCGGCGGCATGGCCGAAGACTGCTCCCACGCCGCCATCGCCGGAAAGTCGGACCCCGGCTCCATCCTCACCTGCAGCCTGGCGCTCGGCAACGAGGACCTGGACAAGATCGACCGGGCCGGCACCCTGATCAACCGCGGGGTCATGAAGCTGCGCCGCCTGGCCTTCGAGGAGGCGCGCGCCGACTTAGACGCCTCGATCGCCCTGACCCCGGCCATCGGCGAGGCTTGGGTCAATCTGGGCGCGGTGTCGGTGGGCGAGCGGCGCTACCAGACGGCCCTGGACGATCTCACCAAGGCGATCACCCTGGGCTGCAAGGAGCCGGAAAAGGCCTATTTCAATCGGGCCCTGGCCTACGAGGGCCTGGACGATGAAAAGTCGGCCTACCTCGACTACCAGCAGGCCCTGGTCCTGAAACCGGGCTGGGTCCTGCCGAAGACCGAACTGCTGCGCTTCACGGTCACGCGTCGCTGACGGCTTGACCGCCAGCCCGGTCGGCGTAGGGTCCCGCGCTATTCTCCGGGGTGTCCCGCTTTGAAGGGACTGAGAGGCCGTTCAAGGCGGCGACCCGCCGAACCTGATCCGGGTCATGCCGGCGAAGGGAGGGAATGCGGACGGCCATCCCTGGCTTCCGTTCATCGCTTCCGCGCAGGCCTGATCCGCCATGAGGCCTTTTAGGACGCGCGCATGAATATCCAGACCCCCATCGCCCCGACCATCCCGACCGGTGAGCGGCCCGGCTCGCGCAAGGTCTATCAGAGTGGTGTTCTGCACCCCTGCCTGCGCGTGCCGTTCCGCGAAGTGGCCGTGCATCCCTCGGCCGGCGAGCTGCCGGTGACCCTCTACGATCCCTCCGGCCCCTATACCGATCCGGCCACCGTCATCGATATCAGACAAGGCCTGGAGCGGTCGCGCGAAGCCTGGGTGATCGCCCGCGGCGACGTGGAGGCGGTCGCGCCCCGCACCCTGCGTCCAGAGGACAACGGCCGCGCTCGGGGCCGGCATCTGGCCCCGCAATTCACCTCGGCGCGTCAGCCCTTTCGCGCCAAGGCCGGCGCCGCCGTCACCCAGCTTGAATACGCCCGCGCCGGCGTCATTACGGCGGAGATGGAGTTCGTGGCCATCCGCGAGAACCTGCGCCGCGAGGCCGGCGATCCCTTCATCCGCGATGGTGAGGATTTCGGGGCGTCGATCCCCGATCTCGTGACCCCTGAGTTCGTGCGAAGCGAGGTGGCGCGCGGGCGGGCGATCATCCCGGCCAACATCAACCATGGCGAGCTCGAGCCCATGGCCATCGGCCGCAACTTCCTGGTCAAGATCAACGCCAACATCGGCAATTCGGCCGTCCTCTCCTCGGTTCAGGACGAGGTCGACAAGATGGTGTGGGCGATCCGCTGGGGGGCCGACACGATCATGGACCTTTCCACCGGGCGCAACATCCACAACATCCGCGAGTGGATCATCCGCAATTGCCCGACGCCCCTTGGCACCGTGCCGATCTACCAGGCGCTGGAAAAGGTCGATGGCGCGGCCGAGGACCTGACCTGGGAGGTGTTCCGCGACACCCTGATCGAACAGGCGCAGCAGGGGGTGGACTATTTCACCATCCACGCCGGCGTGCGGCTGGCCTACGTTCCCCTGACCGCCAAGCGGGTCACCGGCATCGTCTCGCGCGGCGGCTCGATCATGGCCAAGTGGTGCCTGGCCCATCACCGCGAGAGCTTCCTCTACGAACACTTCGAGGACATCTGCCAGATCATGCGCGCCTACGATGTCTCCTTCAGCCTGGGCGACGGCCTGCGTCCCGGCTGCATCGCCGACGCCAACGACGCGGCGCAGTTCGCCGAGCTGGAGACACTGGGCGAGCTCACCAAGGTCGCCTGGAAGCATGGCGTCCAGGTGATGATCGAGGGACCGGGCCACGTGCCGATGCACAAGATCAAGGCCAATATGGAAAAGCAGCTCGCCGCCTGTCACGAGGCGCCCTTCTATACCTTAGGTCCCCTCACCACCGACGTGGCGCCCGGCTACGACCACATCACCTCGGCCATAGGGGCGGCGATGATCGGCTGGTTCGGTACGGCCATGCTCTGCTACGTCACGCCCAAGGAGCACCTGGGCCTGCCCGACCGCGAGGACGTGAAGCAAGGCGTCATCGCCTACAAGATCGCCGCCCACGCCGCCGACCTCGCCAAGGGCCACCCCTCGGCGAGAGCCTGGGATGACGCCCTCTCCCGCGCCC
>JBDTIW010000142.1:0-7893 GCA_039936215.1 Caulobacteraceae bacterium
GGCAACGGCCGATGAGCTCACCCGCCAGCAAAACCAGATCGAGCTGATCGCCTCGGAGAACATTGTCTCGCGCGCCGTCCTTGAGGCTCAGGGTTCGGTGCTGACCAACAAATACGCCGAGGGCTACTCCGGCCGGCGCTACTACGGCGGCTGCGAATATGTGGACGTGGTCGAGACCCTGGCCATCGAGCGGGCCAAGGCCCTGTTCGGCTGCGCCTTCGCCAATGTGCAGCCCCATTCGGGTTCCCAGGCCAATCAGGCGGTGTTCATGGCCCTGATGAAGCCCGGCGACATTTTCATGGGCATGGATCTGGCGGCCGGCGGCCATCTGACCCACGGCAAGTCGGTCAACCAGTCGGGCAAATGGTTCAACCCGGTCGCCTATACGGTGCGCACTCAGGACCAGATCATCGACTATGAGGGTCTGGCCGAAATCGCCGCCGAATGCCGGCCCAAGCTGATCATCGCCGGCGGATCGGCCTACAGCCGGGTCATCGACTTCGCCCGCTTCCGCGAGGTGGCGGACAGCGTCGGCGCCTATCTGATGGTCGACATGGCCCACTTCGCCGGCCTGGTGGCGGGCGGCGTCTTTCCCAGCCCCCTGCCACACGCCCACGCGGTCACCACCACCACCCACAAGACCCTGCGCGGCCCCCGCGGCGGCATGGTCCTCTGCAACGATCCCAAGCTGGCCAAGAAGATCGATTCGGCGGTCTTCCCCGGCCTGCAGGGCGGTCCGCTGATGCACGTCATCGCCGCCAAGGCGGTGGCCTTCGGCGAGGCCCTGCGTCCGGATTTCAAGCTCTACGCCCGAGCGGTGATCGACAACGCGCGGGCCTTGGCCGATTCCCTGGCCGCCTCGGGGCTCGACATCGTCTCGGGCGGCACCGACAGCCATCTGATGCTGGTGGATCTTCGCCCCAAGGCGGTTACCGGCAAGGCCGCCGAGGCTTCGCTCGAGCGGGCCAACATCACCTGCAACAAGAACGGCATCCCCTTCGACTCGGCCCCACCGGCCGTCACGTCGGGCCTTCGCCTGGGAAGCCCGGCCGGCACCACCCGCGGCTTCGGGCCGGCCGAGTTCCGCAAGATCGGCCAACTGATCGCCCAGGTCATCGACGGCCTGGCGGCGAACGGCGAGGAGGGCAATGCCGAGATCGAAGCACGGGTGCGCGCCGAGGTGGCGGACTTGACCGCGCGGTTCCCGATCTACACTTGAGGGGGAGGTCGCGGCGGAGGGGCCAGGAACATGCGCTGCCCATTCTGCGGCGAGCTTGAGAGCCAGGTGAAGGACAGCCGCCCATCCGACGATGGGGCGGCGATCCGCCGACGGCGTCTGTGTCCGGCCTGCGGCGGGCGTTTCACCACCTTCGAGCGGGTTCAGCTTCGCGAACTGACCATCCTCAAGCGATCGGGGCGCCGCGCCCCCTTCGACCGCGAAAAGCTGGTCCGCTCGATTTCCATCGCCACCCGCAAACGTCCCGTCGATGACGAGCGCGTCGAGCGCATGGTGAGCGGCATCGTGCGGCGCCTGGAGAGCATGGGCGAGACCGAGCTTGCCTCGCACATCGTCGGCGAGATGGTCATGAAGGCGTTGAAATCCCTCGATGACGTGGCCTATGTCCGCTACGCCTCGGTCTATCGGGACTTCCGCCAGACCGAGGATTTCGCGCGGTTTCTGAGCGACGAAGGGCTGGCCGACGAGGGTCTTGCCGACGAGCGGGGGGGATGAGGGTCACCCTCAAGCTGGCGACCTCCCTCGACGGCAAGATCGCCACCGCTTCGGGCGAGAGCCGCTGGATCACCGGACCTGAAGCTCGCGAGCAGGCCCATCGGCTGCGCGCCATGCAGGCCGGGATTCTGGTCGGCGTGGAGACGGTGATCGCCGACGATCCGGAACTCACGGTTCGACTGGGTGGCTATGTCGGCTTCCAGCCCGCCCGCGTCGTCATGGATAGCCGCCAGCGGATTCCGCTCGGATCGAAGCTGGTGGAGACCGCCCCGCGAATCCGCACCCTTGTCTTGACCACTCAGTCGTCAAACAAGCGTTTGACTGACGCCGGGGTAGAGGTGTTGACGGTGCCGGTGCTGGACGGGCGTGTCGATCCGACCGCGGCTCTGAAGGCTTTGGAGGCACTGGTGTCTTTTCCCGCCGTGATGATCGAAGGCGGCGGCCAGGTGGCCGCCAGCTTTCTGAGCCTGGGCCTGGTCGATGCGGTCGAATGGTTCCGCGCCCCCATCGTGCTCGGCGACGAGGGGCGTCCAGCGATCGGCGCCTTCGTCCTCAAGGACCTCGCCGCCGCCCCGCGCCTGCGGCGGGTATCGGTGGAAGCGGTGGGCGAGGATTTGTGGGAAAGGTACGAAAAAGTCTGATGTTCACCGGCATCGTCACTGACGTCGGCCGTGTGCGCTCCGTGCGCGACACCGATCGCGACCGCCGCTTCGAGATCGAGACGCGCTACGATCTGGCCACCATCGCCATCGGCGCCTCCATTGCCCATGCCGGCTGTTGCCTGACCGTGGTGGACAAGGGCGACGGCTGGTTCGCCGTGGAGGCGTCGCGCGAGACCCTCAAAGCCAGCACCGCGGGCGACTGGCGTCCCGGCCACCGGATCAATCTGGAGCGGCCGGCGCGGGCCGGCGACGAGCTGGGCGGCCACATCGTCTCCGGCCATGTCGATGGGGTCGGAGAGGCGCGCTCCATCGACCTCGAAGGCGGCTCGCACCGCCTGGGCGTCCGGGCTCCCCGCCCCTTGCACCGCTTCATCGCCGCCAAGGGCTCGATCACCCTCGATGGCGTGTCGCTGACCGTCAACGACGTGCAAGACGACATCTTCACCGTCAACATCATCCCCCACACCTGGGATGTCACCACCCTGGGCGATCTCCGGCCGGACGCGCGCGTCAACCTGGAGATCGATATGCTGGCCCGCTACCTCGCCCGCTGGCAAGAGACCGCCTGACATGATCGCCGACACACCCATTTCCGCCATCGAGGACATCATCGAGGACGCCCGCCAGGGCCGCCCCTATATATTGGTGGACGCCGAGGATCGCGAGAACGAGGGCGACATCGTCATCCCCGCCCAGTTCGCCACCCCCGACAAGATCAATTTCATGGCCAAGCACGCCCGCGGCCTAGTCTGTCTGTCCATCACCGCCGAGCGGGCCCGCCAGCTTCGCCTCCCACCCATGGCGATCGAGAACGGCGCGCTGCACGGCACCGCCTTCACCGTCTCCATCGAGGCGGCGGAGGGCGTGACCACCGGCATCTCGGCCCACGACCGCGCCCACACCGTCGCCGTGGCCATCGACCCCACCAAGGGACCGGCCGACATCGTCTCGCCCGGCCATATCTTTCCCCTGGTCGCCAAGGAGGGCGGAGTTCTGGCCCGCGCCGGCCACACCGAGGCGGCGGTGGATATCTCCCGCCTGGCCGGCCTGACCGCCGCCGGGGTGATCTGCGAGGTGATGAACGACGACGGGACCATGGCGCGCCTTCCCGATCTGATCGCCTTCGCCCAGCTTCACGGCCTGAAGATCGGCGCCATCGCCGACCTCATCGCCTATCGCCGGCGCACCGAACGCCAGGTGGAGCGCGTATTGGAGACGCCGTTCGAGTCCACCTACGGCGGCCGTTTCCGCATGGTCATCTACCGCAACACCATCGATGGCACCGAGCATGTGGCCTTGACCCGGGGCCGGATCGAGGCCGACGCGCCGACCCTGGTGCGTATGCATCGGGTCGATTTCGCCGCCGACATGCTGGGCCATACCGAGGCGCGGCGCGACTATGTGCCCGACGCCTTGCGGCGCCTGGCCGCCCACGACGGGGCGGGCGTCGCGGTTTTTCTGCGAGATCCCAGCCCGTCCTGGCTTTCGGAGCGCTACGGCGGCCTGCGGGCCGAAGAGATGCGCGGCGCGGCCCTGCGCGACTATGGCCTGGGCGCGCAAATTCTGCTCGATCTTGGCGTGCGCGACATGATCCTGCTGGCCAGCCGCCCGGTGCGCCCGGCCGCCCTGGACGGCTATGGCCTCAGAATCGTCGGCTGGCGGCCCATGGCGTCTGAAGGCCCGGAATCTAAGGACGGCGAAAATGGCTGATCGACCCGTCCGCATCCTCATCGTCGAGGCGCGCTTCTACGGCGATCTGGCCGATGAACTCCTGAAGGGCGCGGCCGATGTGCTGACGGCGTTCGGCGCCGCCCATGAGGTGGCCACCGTGCCTGGCGCTCTGGAAATTCCGGCGGCCATCGCCATGGCGCACGCCGGCGCCGCGCCGTTCGACGGCTATGTCGCCCTGGGCTGCGTCATCCGCGGCGAAACCTGGCATTTCGAGATCGTCGCCGGCGAATCGGCCCGAGGGCTGATGGATCTGGCGATCGGCCGAGGCCTGGCGATCGGCAACGGCATCCTCACCGTCGAGGACGGCGCCCAGGCCTGGGCCCGCGCGCGGGTTTCCGAGGGCGACAAGGGCGGCGGCGCGGCCCGCGCCTGCCTGGAAATGATCGCCGTCAAGCAGCGCCTGAACGGGGAGGCGCCTTGAGCCGGCCGGCCCGCCAGACCCGCTCGGTGGCCCGCCTGGCCGCCGTTCAGGCCCTCTATCAGATGGAGGCGTCCGGCATCGGCGCGCAGGCGGTGGTGCGCGAATTCCATGACCACCGCTTCGACCGCGATATGGGCGGCGCGACCCTGGCCGGGGCGGATGAAATCTTCTTCGCCCAACTGGTCGGTGGGGTGACGGCGGCGCAGGGCGATATCGACCGCGCCATCGCCCGGCGCCTGTCGCAAGGTTGGCGGCTGGAGCGCATCGACGCCACCGCGCGCGCCATCCTCAGATCCGGGACCTTCGAACTCCTGCGCAAGACCGATATTCCCAGCGAAATCGTCATCGACGAATATGTCGAGATCGCCAAGTCCTTCTTCGAGGGGGCCGAGCCGGGCTTCGTCAACGCCGCCCTCGATGCGATCGCCCGCGATGCGCGGCCCGCCTGACGAGTTCGACTGGATCGCCCGCCTTCGCCCCCTGACCCAGGGCGATCGTCGGGCGCTGAACCTCGCCGACGACGCCGCCATCCTGCCCGGCCGGGCGGGATTCGACTTGGCCGTCTCCAAGGACGCCATGGTCGAGGGCGTCCATTTTCTCAGCGGTGAGGCGCCCGACATCGTCGCCCGGCGCCTGATTCGCGCCGCCCTTTCCGACCTCGCCGCCAAGGCCGCCGAGCCGTTCGGCTATCTGCTGATGACCGCCTGGCCGGCCGACCGCGACTGGGCCTGGCGCGAGGCGTTCATTCGCGGCCTAGCCGCCGACGGCGAGATCTTCGGGATCGCCCTGTTGGGTGGCGACACCGTTTCGACCACGGGTCTCCTGACCCTTTGCGCCACGGTGCTCGGCTGGGCGCCGGCGGGCAACGCCGTCCTTCGCTCCGATGCGAAAGCCGGCGACGCGTTGATCGTCTGCGGCGCCATCGGCGACGGCTGGCTGGGCCTGAAGGCGGCCAGGGGAGAGATCGCCGATCCGGGCGGATGGCTGGCCGCCCGCTACCGCCTGCCGACGCCGCTCCTCCCCCTGCGCCAGGCCTTGCGCGACCACGCCCGGGCCGCCGCCGACGTCTCCGACGGCCTTATCGCCGACGCCGGGCACATCGCGGCGGCCAGTGGTGTCGGGCTCGCCATCGATCTGGGCCGGCTTCCGCTTTCGTCCGCCGGCGCCGGCTGGCTGGCCCTCCAGTCAGACCAGCCCGCCGCTCGCCTCGCCCTGGCCACCGGCGGCGACGACTACGCCCTTGCCTGCGCCGTCGATCCGGAGCGGGCGGCTATTTTCATCGACGCCGTCCGGGCCGTCGGCGTCCTTGCCGCCAGCATGGGCTGCTTCACGGCAGCCCCAGGCCTCGACGTTCGAGCCGGCGGCGCCCCGGTCGGAGTCGATCGCCTGGGGTGGCGACATTAGAGCGTCTTCCTTCCCTTATGGGGAGGGACAGACGGCGAAGCCGTCAGTGTGGGGAGGGCGGGGAAACGCGCTGGTTTTAGGGCGGCTTCGGCGCTCCCCACCCGTCTTCTCGCTTCGCTCGAATCCACCCTCCCCATTGGGGAGGGAGGTCTTATCTTGCGCCGCGCCCTCCAATCCCCTCTATAGGTGAAAGAACTGACCGAAGGACCGCTCTCACCGTGACCATGATCCTCGACAAGCCGGCCAGGTCGGCGCGCAAGGCCAAGGGGGACGGACATCTGCGGCGGGCCGAGATTCTGCGCGCCGCCGAGCGCATTTTCGTGGCCGAAGGCTACGAAGGCGCCACCATCCGCAAGATCGCCGACGAGGTCGGCGTCTCCTCCACCGCCCTCTACATGTATTTTCCCGACAAGGACCGCATCCTGCTGGAGATCTGCGACCAGGCGATGAGCGAGCTGATGGAGATCAACCGCGAGATCGCCGCCCGGCCGGCCGATGCGGTCGCGCGGGTGACGGCCATGCTGGAGGCCTATGTGGCCTTTGCGCAGGATAACCCCAACGCTTATCGCCTGGTGTTTTGCGCCTCGTCCCTGGCCGATTCGACGCACCGCCAGCACGCCACGATGGAGCTTGGACGCCAGTGCTTCGAGCGCTTTTCCGGCGTGGTGCGCGAGATCGCCGCCCAGGGGCGCCTGCGAGGTGGCGACGCCCGGAGCGCCGCCCAGGCCCTGTGGGCCGCCTGCCATGGCCTGATCGTCCTGCGCATCGCCAAGCCCGACTTCGATTGGGCGCCGCCGGGCGAGCTGACCTCGGTGATGATCGAGGGCCTGCTGTTCGGCCTGATCGCGGACTAGGCTTGGCCCGCGCGCCGGCCGTCATCGCGCTGGCCGCCCTGGCCGTCGCCGCGCCGGCTGGGGCGGGTCCCCGCGTCTTTTCCCTGGACCAATGCGCCGATCAATATGTCCTGGCGCTGAGCCCGCGCGCCGACATCGTCGGCCTCTCCCGGCGGGCGACCAAGACCGACTCCTATCTGCGCGCCGACGTTGGCGCCTTGCCGCTACGCCGCGCCACCAGCGAATCGGTGCTCGCCGCCCGCCCGGCGGTGGTGGTGCGCTATTGGGGCGGCGACACACGCCTGTTGGCCGACCTGCGCCGGCGCGGCATCGGCGTGGTCGTCATCGACGACGCGGTCGATTTCCCGGCCGTCCGGGCCAATATCCGCCGCCTCGCCGGCGCCCTCGGCCAGGGAGCGGCGGGGGAGGGACTGATCGCGCGTATGGACGTCAGGCTTGCCGCCGCCAAGGACGCCTGGGGCGGGGCGCGCGCCCAATACCTGACCTCCGGGGGCGCCACCGCCGGGCGCGGCACGCTCATCGACGCCATGCTGCGCGCCGCCGGCCTGACCAATCTGGCCACCGGGGCCGGCTTCCAGACTCTCTCTCTGGAGCGCCTGATCCTCACCCCGCCCGCCGCCCTTGTTCTGGGCTTTTTCGACGCCGGGGCGGACGCCTTCGCGCACTGGAGCCTGGGCCGCCGCGCGTCCCTGCGCCAGCTCGCCGCGCGCCGCGCCATCGTCTCCCTGCCCGGCGCCGTCCTCGGCTGTCCGGCTTGGTTCGCCGCCGACGGCGTCGCGGCGATCGCGCGGGCGAAGGGAGGCGCGACCTGATCCATGCGCCTCATCGCCCTGCTCGCCGTTGTTCTACTCCCGCTGATCGCCCTGGCCATCGTCCTGGGCGAGACGCCGCTCTCCGTCCATCAATACGTCCAGGCCTTCTCCGATCCCGCCTCGCCCGCCGCCGAGGTGCTGTGGACCCTGCGGGCGCCGCGCGCCGTGGCCGCCGCCGCCGTCGGCGCCGCTCTGGGGCTGGCGGGGGCGGCGATGCAGGGACTGCTGCGCAACCCCCTGGCCGATCCCGGCGTGCTGGGCGTCTCGGCGGTGTCGG
>JBDTIW010000143.1:0-4306 GCA_039936215.1 Caulobacteraceae bacterium
CGCGTCGTCCGGGGGCACGACCCAGCCGCTTTCCCCATGCTCGACCACTTCGCGGGGTCCGAAATCGCAGGCGGTGACCAGGGCCGGGACGCCGCAGGCCAGGGCTTCGGCCACCACGCTGGGGAATCCTTCCCAGCGCGAGGGCAGGACGAAGAGGCGCGCCTTGGAAAGCCACGCCCACGGATTGGCCGCGAAACCGGGAAAGATCACCCGCGAACCGACGCCCAGCTGCGCCGCCTGGCGCTTCAAATCCGCCTCCAGGCTGCCGCGCCCCAGTATCACCAGATCGAGGTCCTTGGCCACCTTGCTGTGGGCGAAGGCCTTGAGGAGGACGTCGTGGCCCTTCTGATATTCCAGCCGCCCGGCGGTGACGATGAAGGGACGCTCCTGGGGCCGGGGCAAAGGCTCGCCGGCCAGGCGCCGGATGTGGGCCAAGTCGATGGGGTTGTGGATCACCCGGATGCGACCGCGGTCGAGGTCGAGGGCTTCGCGCAGGCCGTTGGCCATCTCGTGGGAATTGGCCAGGAAACAGTCGGCGGCGCGGTAGCAGCGGCGGGTCAGTCCCTTGATCAGGGCCCGTCCGGTGGGGTTGGCCAACTCGTCGTCGATCACCGCGTCGGTGTTGTTGCCCTCGCGGGCGATCCAGCGCGGACGCGCCGCGCCCAGCCCCTTCAGGACGAAATAGGTGAGGACGCTCATCCCTTTGAGAAAACTCATCACCACGTGCGGGCGGTGGGCGCGGATCATGCTCGACACATTGGCCGGCGCGAACACCGCCCCGGCGATCAGCTTGCGCGGCCGATAGAAGCTCGAGTTGTGTCCCTCGTAGGCCAGCCAGTCCTGGCCGATCGGCGAGACATCGATGCGGCTGGCGTCGGCGTCGCCCAGGAAGGGGCCGGCCTTGCGAAGCAGGCCCATGCGAATGTCGATCAGGTCGGGATCGCAACGGTTGAGCAGGTGCACCGCGACCCGCTCGGCCCCGCCGCCGTGCAGCGAAGACAGCAGGAGCATGACGCGCAGACGCTCGATCATGCTAAGTCCCCGCTGGCGAATCCGCCCCGTCGCCTGCTAATAGCCGGGCCGGGCGAGTGGGCGCAATGTTTGTGTGTCTTTTAGGACAAGGCATCCGGGGGCACCCTTGAGCGATCTTGAACTGCTGGTGGGGGCGGAGGCCTTCTGGCGCCGGGCCCGGCAAGACATCGGCGCCGCCCGCCAACGCCTCTTCGTCCAGGCCATGACCTTCGAGGGCGACGCGGCGGGGCGGCCGGTGGCGGCGGCCATCGCGGCGAGCCCGGCGGAGGACCGGCGGGTGCTGGTCGATTCCTACTCCCGCCATGTGATCAGCGACCGCTTCATCCATGCCCCGGCCGCCCTTCTCGACGGCGACTTGCGCGCCGAGGTCCGGGCCACCCGCGCCATGTTCGGCGACATGGCCAAGGCCGGGGCGCGGGTGCGGCTGACCAATCCGGCCGGGCCGGTCTTCCTCAACTGGCCGGCCCGCAACCACAAGAAGCTGATCGTCGCCGACGATGTGGCCTATCTCGGCGGGATCAACTTCAGCGACCACAACTTCGCCTGGCATGACTTCATGATTCGCCTGGAGGGCGAGGCGGCGGTGGATTTGCTGGCCGGCGACTTCGAGGCCACCTTCGCCGGCGTCCCCCGTCCCTGGCGCGCCGACCTGGGCGATCTCCAGCTCATCTCCCTTGACGGGCGAAGCAACGCGCGGGGCTTCGCGCCCATCGTCGATCTGATCGACGCGGCGCGCTCGGCGATCACCGTCATCAGCCCCTATCTGACCTTCCCCTTCACCGGCGCTTTGGCGCGGACGGCGCGGCGCGGCGTCCCGGTCCGCCTGATCACCCCCCTGGCCAACAACAAGCCCCTGGTGCGCGACGCCATGCTGGCGAGCGTGTCGCGGGCCGGCTTCGAGGTGCGCCTGCTACCTGAGATGAGCCACCTCAAGGCCCTGCTGGTCGACGACGAACGCCTGGTGGTCGGTTCGTCCAATTTCGATTTCGTCAGCCTGGCGGCGGAGGAGGAGCTTATGGCGGTGATCGCCGCCCCGGCCCTGATCGCCGATTTCCACCGCCGGATCGTCGAGCCCGCCCTCGCCGCCGCCCTGCCGCCCGGCGCGCACCGCCCTTCGCCCCTCGCCGGCTGGGCGAGCGGCTTCGCCCTGCGCCTCGCCGATCGCCTGATCCAGGGCGCGAGGCGCGCTTCCCGGAGCGCCGTCGACTGGCGCGGCTAGGTCGAAGGACGCGTGAGTCGATCTTCACCCGCGCAGCGGTGGAGGGGGCGAGTGAGCAACGGTTCAACCCAGATAGATCGCTGACACTTTGGACCGGAGAACCCCCGTGTGTTGGGGCCACCGCCGTCCCCTCCACCCCCTTCGGGGTTCCCCTTCCCCGTAGGAGGACGGGGGAGGATTGCCGCGCCCGACGCCAAACGCTTCGCTCTCGCCCTACGCCACCGCCGGGGCCCGCTGGGGGGAACGCCAGGCGTCGAGGAAGCTGGCTTGGTGGACGCAGCTCACGGTGCAAAACGGGGCGCAGGGCTTGGCGGTGCGGTATTCGCGCGCGATGTCGGCCGGGGCGTAGTCTAGGAGGGGGATGCCCGGCGCGCCGCGCTGCTGCGAGCAATAGTGAACCAGGCCGTCCTCGCAGATGTAGAGATAGCGCGCGCCGGCCCGGCAGCGCCAAGCGTTGGGCTTGCCGTTCATCAGGTTCTTCTGGAACATCATATAGTTGATGCGGTGGGCCAGGGAGCCCTTGCCCATCAGTCGCTCGTAAACCCGCCGTTGGCTGGCTGACAGGGGGGCGAGAGTCCCCTCGGCGTCGTGCAGCACCCCGACGGTATGGCTGAAGCCTAGGTCCTTGGCCGCCTGGGCGACCTCCAGGGCGTCGTGGGTGCGCTCCTCCGAAATGCCCAGGACCGAATTGATGTTGACGTGGAAGCGGGCGTGGCGGCTGAGCAGCTTCAGCTTGCCGGCCAGGGACTTGAGCGTCTTCTTGGAGATGGCGTCGGGCTTCACCCCGTCGATGGAGATCTGCAGCTCCTGCAGCCCCGCTGCGTTCATGCCCTCGATCCGCTTCACCGTCAGCAAAAAGCCGTTGGTAATGGTGGTGGCGACCATGCCGTGGGCGCGGATACGGGCGACGATGGCGTCGTGGCCGGGGTGGGTGAGCGGCTCGCCCCCGGTCAGGGTGACGATCTGGGTTCCCAGGCGCGCCAGGGCGTCGATGCGCGCCAATATGTCAGGCAGTGGAACCGGCTTGGAGACCTTGTCGTATTCGCTGCAATAGGCGCATTCCAGGTTGCAATAGCGGGTCACCACCACATGGGCGAGCATGGGTCGGCGCGTCGATAGCAGTACCCGCGAGGCCACCTTCAACCCCTGCGCCAATGTCACGCCCGCCATGCAAACCTATCTCGTTGATCGGCGCCATAGATGGCCCGTCTCGGCCTCGTTGTCACCTTCACGGGTGGTTCAGGCGGACATGGACGGTCGTCTCGCCGGCCCTGGCCTGGAACTTCACCGAATCGAAGCTTGGCTTGGCGAACATGATCCTGGGATTGTTGGAAAAGCCGTAGGCCTCCGTGGGGCCGAACATGCCGATGTCCAGCCGGTGGTTGGAATTGGCGTCGTGATAGACGGCCACGGCGTAGGTTCCAGGCCCGCGCGGCAGCCAGATGCACATCCGGCTCGTCGGCGCCTGGGCCGGAACGCTCCACACCTTCAGCGCGCCGTTCTTGATCAGGAACTGGCTCTTGTCGCCCGGATAGAGCGAGGCGGTCATCAGGCCTTTGTTCGACGGGACGCCCTCCACCACGATGGAGAGTTTCGCTGGGCCTGGATTGCCTTGGCAGTCTTCGGCCTGGACGGCGAGGGGCGCCAACGCCGGTCCCGCCAGAGCGGCGCCGAGGGCGACGATCAAGGGCGCCTTCCACAGGATCATTTCGATCTTGGCCTTTCGTTTGGCCGCCGTATCGGAACCTCTCATGACCGAAATATGGTTTCGGGAGGGTGTACGGCCGCGCCACCGCCCCTCGGCGGCTCATCGGGCGAGAAACCGGTCGATGCCGGATTTGGTCTCGGCGAAGGTGAGGTTCTCGGCCATGCGCCGGCCGGCCAGGGCGTAGGCCTCCGCGATAGGCATCTCGATCTGGCTTTGGAACAGGGCCTTGCCGAGCGCCACCGCTTCGACCGGCTTGGCGGCGATGGCCGCCGCCGCCTCGTCCACGACGCGGTCGAGATCGGCGGCGGGCACGGCGCGGTTGATCAGGCCGAGGTGGGCAGCCTCGG
>JBDTIW010000144.1:0-9245 GCA_039936215.1 Caulobacteraceae bacterium
AGAGCGGTTCGCCGGCCTTCCAGGCGACGGCGGCGCGGGTCTGCATGGGGCGATCTCCTTGGGCTAAGGCGCCGCTGTAGCCGCTTCGAGCGCGGCCTGCCAAGCGTCGCGCACCTCGCCAAGCGTCCCGGGTGGGTGAAGCAACAGAGGTTCGGCGACGGCGCGCACGAAATCTCGCTGATCTTCCCCGGCCAGGTATTCCACCGGCGACTTGCCGTCGACGCGGGCGAGCAGAAGACCGGGCAGGAGGCTGGCGGCGCGCGCCTCCAGCGCCTGGCGCGGTTCCCAATCGACCCGCGCCAGATGGGCCAGGGCCAAGGCGTCGAAGCTCGCCAGCAGCGCCACCCGCCCCTGGGGAGCCACCAGACACTTCAACAGCAGATGGTTGAGGCAGAAGGCCAGGTCGAAGGCCGGATCGCCCCACCAGGCCGTCTCGGCGTCGAGGAACACCGGACCTTCCGGGCCGACCAGGATGTTCTTGGGACTGACGTCGCCGTGGACCAGGGTCAGGCGCGTCGAGGCGGTGCGGCGAGCCAGGGCGCCCAGGGCCGGCGCGACGCGAGGCCGGCGGCGGGCCGCCGCCAGCAGATAGGCGTCCAGCCGCAGCGCGTGGAAGATGTCGTCGCTGGCGAAACGCGCGGCGATGTCGGCGCGCCCGGCCGCGCCGGCGTGGATACGCCCCAACCGCTCGCCCACGGCGCGGGCGGTGGCGATATCGACCTCGCCGGCGAGAAGCTGGCGTTTCCACAGGGGATGGGCTGCCTCCGGCAGGAAGACCATGGCCAGAAAACCGCGCTCGGCGTCCAGCGCCAGCGTCTCGGGCGCGCAGCCGGGAACGAGGGCGCGGGCGGTCTCGAACCAGCGGTATTCGTAGAGGCAGCGGCCGATCGGCGCCCGCCAGTCGTCGGCGACATTCAGCTTGGCCAGCGCCCGCTTGACGCAGATGGCTCGTCCGCCGGCGTCCACCCGCCAGGCGTTGCAGGAGACGCCGCCGGATAGGGGGCTCCAGCGTTGGGGTCCGGCGAAGCCCATGCCCACCACAAAGGATTCAAGCGCGGGATCGATGTCGAATGCCATTGCGTCCTTCAATAGCCGATCGGCCGACGTAGCCTTCGTTCAAGCAATTGTGTTCAAAATGTGAGCAAGCGTCAGCGTCACGACCTTGTCATACTTGATCCTTCGGCGGCATGTTTCGCTTGGATGTCGGCCATCTCCGCCCAAGGACCAAGCCGAGAAAAGAAACGCCCATGAAAACGCTCGCCACCCTCGCCCTCGCCGCCCTGGCGACCGCAAGCTTCGCCGCCCCCGCCGCCGCGTTTGCATTCCATCCCCCGAACCACGTCTTTGTAGGAACCGGCCTGGCGACCATCACCAGGAACGGCGCCGCTGTAGAGTGCAAGATGACGATAAAGGGGAAGACGTTAGCTCATCCAACCCATGCGGCCACTATAAATGGCGTCGCGTTCAGTCCGGGCGCCGCGGCCTGCGCCAACATCGCCGCCACGGGCCTTTCCTGGCCGACCTTCGCGACCGGCACGAACGCCGCCACAATACACAACGTCGGGTTGATTTTCGGCGGCGCCTGCGGTCCGCCGAGCACGGTCCCCGTGGCCGTCGCTCCGAGCGGTGCGACTTGGACGATCACCAGTGCTCCCGTCGGCGCCTGCACGCTCAGCGTCACGCTGACCATGACGCCGCCAATCAGGGCTTTCTGACCGCGGCTCCGGGGGTGGCCAGAAGCCCACGCCTCCACAAATAGGCGTCCGCTTCCGGCGGAAAAAGCTGGGCGCGTAAACTCGCGTTTCGGGGCCAACAGCGCGGTTGCGGCCCGACTTGCCTCCGGGTGAAGGCGGGGCTAAATAGTGAATATGTCTACAAATGAATTCCACGACCAATCGGTCACCGCCGCGGCGGCGAACCGCGGTTTCTCGCGTCTCCTGCGCGAGGTGCGCGAAGGACAGAGGTTCGTGGTGACCTCGCATGGAAGGCCGATCGCGCGCCTGGTTCCCTACAAGCCCGAAACCAGATCCCTCCAGGCGGCGCGCGCGGCTCTCCTCGATCGGCTCGAAGGCCAGGCGACGCGCGATATCGGCCCCTGGACTCGCGACGAACTGTATGATCGCTGAGCGTGCGGATCGCGCTCGACAGCAATGTCCTGGTCTATGCCGAAGGCGTGAACGGCGCCGATCGCCGGCGCATGGCGATTGCCGCTTTGAAAGCCTACGAGGGTGAAGATATCTTGATCCCGGTACAGGCGCTGGGCGAGCTTTTCGCCGTCCTGACGCGCAAGGCCCGCGTGCCCGCGGCGCAAGCCCGCGACGCGGTCCTGGCCTGGGCCGACACCTATGAGGTGATCGACACCCGCGCCTCGACTCTCGTCGACGCGATGGAGTTGGTGGTGATCCACACCCTTTCGCCATGGGACGCGGTGATCGTGGCGGCGGCGGCCGGGGCGGGTTGCCGCATGCTGCTCAGCGAAGACATGCAAAGCGGATTCACTTGGCGCGGCTTGACGTTGCGCAATCCGTTCGAAGGCCAATCCTGACGGCCAGAGCCGACTTGATCGCATCGATCAACGCACCCGGTGAGCGTCGGCGCCTAAAACGCGCTCTTCAGCGCCTCGACCAGATCCGTTCGCTCCCAGGAAAACCCGCCGTCGTCCTGCGCCTCGCGGCCGAAGTGGCCGTAGGCGGCGGTGCGGGCGTAGATCGGGCGGTTCAGGTTCAGGTGTTCGCGGATGGCGCGCGGGGTGGCGCCGCCGATCATCTGGGGCAGGATCGTCTCAAGCTTCGAGGGATCGACTTGGCCGCCATCGTGCAGATCGACATAGAAGCTCAAGGGGTGGGAGACGCCGATGGCGTAGCCGATCTGGATGGTGCATCTTTCGGCCAGGCCGGCGGCGACCACGTTCTTGGCGAGGTATCGGCAGGCGTAGGCGCCGGAGCGATCGACCTTGGTGGGATCCTTGCCCGAGAAGGCGCCGCCGCCGTGCGGGGCCGCCCCGCCGTAAGTATCGACGATGATCTTGCGCCCGGTCAGACCGCAGTCGCCGTCTGGCCCGCCGATCACGAAGTTGCCGGTGGGGTTGATGTGCCAGGCCGTCTCGTCGGTGACGAAGCCGTCCGGCAGCACGCCGAGGATATAGGGCCGCACGATCAGGGCGACATCGGCGGGTGAGAGGCCTTCGCGATGCTGGGTGGAAAGGACGATGGAGGCGGCGCGCACCGGCGCTCCGTTCTCATAGACCAGGGTGACCTGGCTCTTGGCGTCCGGTTCCAGGCCGAGGGCGGCGTCGGCATGGCGGGCCGTGGCCAGGGCGCGCAGGATGTTGTGCGAATACTGCAGGGTGGCCGGCATCAATTCGGGGGTCTCGCTGGTGGCGTAGCCGAACATGATCCCCTGGTCGCCCGCGCCCTCGTCCTTGTTGCCGGCCGCGTCGACGCCCATGGCGATATCGGCCGACTGGCTGTGCAGGTGGCATTCGTAGTGCGCGGTCTTCCAGTGAAAGCCCGCCTGCTCGTAGCCGATGTCCCTGACCGCGGCGCGGACCTTGTCCTCCAGCGCCTCGACCACCCCGGCCGGTCCACGCACCTCGCCGGCCAAAACGATGCGGTTGGTGGTGACCAGGGTCTCGCAAGCCACGCGGGCCTGCGGATCGGCGGCCAGGAAGGCGTCCACCACGGTGTCGGAGATGCGGTCGGCCACCTTGTCCGGATGGCCCTCGGAAACGCTCTCGCTGGTGAACAGATAGCTGGCGCGGGAAGGGTTCATGGAAAAACGGTTTCCTGATCGTGGGCAGGCGGGCGAGGCCGGCCGCGTCGCCGGCCAGGCGGCGCGGCGCGTAGCATGAAACTTGGAAAAGGGATATAAGGCTTTTGTTATATGGTCGCGCGGCTCTGACGGATCACCGTTCGGTCGGCCCCTGTTGGGAGAGCGTCATGAAGATGGTCCCGATCCTGATCGCCTGCCTCGCCCTTGCCGGATGTGGCGTCGCGCACGCCGCCGGCATCCGGCTGACTTCGGCGGCCGTCGGGGTGGATGGGCGCATCGCGGCGCGTCAGAGCGCCCATGGCCAGAACCTCTCCCCGCCGCTTTCCTGGTCGGGCGGGGCGGGGGCCAAGACCTATGCGATCGTGCTGGAGGACTCCGACGCGCCGGGCGCGCGACCGTTCGTCCACTGGCTGGTGTGGAACATTCCGGGCGCGATGACATCGCTCGCGGAGGGGCGCGTCCCGGCCGGCGCGGCGCAGGGGGCCAATGACGCCGGCGGGACCGGCTATTTCGGGCCACGGCCCCCCAGCGGCGTCCACCACTACCACTTCAAGATCTTCGCCCTCGACGGGACCTTGGCCCTGGCGGCGGGGGCCGACCGCGCCGCCCTGTCGCGGGCCATGAACGGCCATGTCCTGGCCGGCGGGGAGCTGGTGGGAACCTTCGCCGCACCGGGCGCGCGATAAGCCTCAAGCCCAGGCGGCGAAGTCCCGCGCCGCCTCGCTCCACGCGCCGACGACGGCGTGCGCGCCTGCCCCCCGCAATCGGTCGATATCGTCGGCGGCGATGTGGCCGCCGGCGGTCAAGGCCCAGACGGTCATGCCGGCGGCGCGCCCGGCGAGGATGCCGTTGACGCTGTCCTCGATCACCAGGCATCGGCCGGCCTCGATCCCCAGGGAGGCGGCGGCGTACAGGAAGAGATCGGGCGCGGGCTTGGCGTGAGCGACCATGTCACCGGAATAGACGTGCGGGGCGAAGGCGTCCCACAGGTCCACCCGCCGCAGCTTGCGTTCCAGGAATGGCGCGCGGCTGGAACTGGCCACCGCCTTGGGCCGATCAAGGGCGGCCACCGCCGCCGCCGCGCCGGCGACCTCCACGAGGCGATCGTCCACCGCGCGGGTCAGGCCCACGCCATGGCGGCGGCGAAAGCCGGCCGGCAGTGGCTCGCCCAGTCTGGCCCGATGGTCCCGGTCGAGGGCGGCGAAGAAGGCGCCGTCGGAAAGGCCCATGAAGCGGCGGCAAAACTCGCCGCGATCATAGGCCATGCCGATCGCCGACAGGGCCTCGAGCTCGACTTCGAGCGCCAGCACTTCGCTGTCGATCAGGCAGCCATCGCAGTCGAAGATCACGGCGTCGAACATGGGTCAGCCAGCGGTCGCCGACGCGAAGAGCTTCTGGAAGCCCATGAGATCGGCGCCGTCGATATCCGAGACCGCCCAGTAGACCAATCCACCCCGCCCCCAGCGGACCAGGGTGTAGCCCTGGCGGCTTTCGCGGGCGGGCGCGGCGGGCGCGCCGCCGGGCCAGACGAAGAGATTGATCACGTGGGCGCGGCGCCGATAGACCAGGGCCGCCACCGTGCGCCCTTCGATGTAGTCGAGGCGGCCGCCGGCCAGGGGGAATCCCCGGTCAGCCAGATCGGTCACCGGCGGGGCGAAGTCGATCTTGCCGTTGAACCACGGCTTGACGACATGGCGGTCCGAGGTCTGGACATCGACCAGATGCTGGGCCTGGAGCGAGCGGATGTGGCCTTCCACCAGCTCTTGCGGCAGGCCGGGGCCGAGGGTGGGCAGGAAGGCGACAAGAGCGAGGCTGGCGGCCAGGGCGCCGATCACGCCGCCGGCCAACATCCGAGCGGGCCAGGGCCGGCGCGCGCGGCGCGGTGAAAAGGGTGTGACCGAGGACGCGACTTGCGCGCCGGATCCCGACGCCGCGCCGAGCATGTCGTCCAGGCGCGCGCGGAGCGCCGCGGGCGCCGTTTCTCTTACGCCATCGGCCCGGATCGCCGCTCGTAGCGCCTGAAGGCTCTGATATTTCGCCGTGCACTCTGCGCAGCCGGCGAGGTGCGCCTCGACCTCGGCGGCATGAACGGCATCCAGTTCGCCGTCGAGCAGGCCGTGCAGCATGATGCCGATATCTTCGCAGTCGCTCATCGGCCGTCTCCCGGGCCTTCGCCCTCCAGGGCGCGCCAAGCGTGGCCAAGGGCGGCGCGGGCGCGGGCCAGGCGTGACATCACCGACCCGATTGGCGCGCCGGTGATTTCGGCGATCTCGCGATAGCTGAGGTCCTCCATCTCGCGCAGCACCAGAACCTCCCTGAGCCTGGGGGCCAATCGGTCGATCATCATCCGCACCCTTGTCGCCTGGTCCGCGCGCAGGAGCGCCGTCTCCGGCGTGTCCTGATCGGGGTCGCTGTAGTCCGCATAGTCTCCTTCGCCGAGATCGTCGAAAGCGCCGGCGCCGGCCAGAGGCTCGGTGGCCCCACGCCGGCGCTCGCGGAGCCAGTCGAGGAAGCGGTTGCGCACGATGGCGAGCAGCCAGGCCCGCCCGTCGCCGCCCCGATAGGTCGCAAAACCCGCCAGGGCGCGGACGAAGGCGTCGTGGACGATGTCCTCGGCCCCGTCCGAACCGCGCGTGAGGCGCCGAGCCAGGTTGTAGGCCGCGTCGGCGTGCGGCAGCGTCACCTGCCTGAAGCGCAGAATCGTCTCGGCGCTCGGACGCGTATCGAAAGCGCCGTCGATCACGGCGGGATTCTCGTTGGCCGCGCCAGGGAAGCTTCCAGAATCGTCGCTCCGTCCGTCGGGGCCTCGCCCCTCAAGGTGCGCGAGGGCGGCCACCGAACCTAAGCCTTGACGATGACCTTGCCGGTCATGCGCGGATGCAGACCGCAGTGATAGCCATACTCACCCGACGTCGAAAAGGTGAAGGAGAATTTTTCGTCCGTATCCAACGCCTGCGAATGGAACGAATGGCTGTCGGCGACGATGCTGTGGGCGTCGTCGTCGTCGTTGATCCAGGTCACCGTCGTGCCCGGCGCCACCACCAGGGCGCGCGGGGCAAAGTCGAAGTTGGCGATCTTGACCGTGACCACGCGGGCGGCCGCCGCGGCGTGGACACCACCAGCCACCACGCCAACCATGCCCGTGCCACCGACAAGCAGGGTCAGGGCGAGAAACAGGGCCGACGCGCCGCGCGGGACGAGCCGAAAATGGCGGTGGTGTTTGCGATTTGACATGAGGGATGTCCGGAGCTCAGCAGGCGCTAGGCCAGGGTTGAATCGACGATGGCGAGGGGTCCGCGGCCGTGGACGCGGCGGACTTGCCGGACGCCCAGCACCCCGCGCAGTTGGTCGGCGGGAACCTTGAACGGGCCCGGCGAGGCGCCGGGAGTTCCGGGCGCGGCCTGCGGGAAGGCGGTCGAGCGGGCGGTGTGGAAGGTGATGTTGCCCTCCACCTTTTCGATCACCTGATGGATGTGGCCGTTGAGCACGGTGACCGAGCCGAACCGCCGCAGATGCGCCAGGGCCGGGAGGGCGTCGGCGGTCCCCCATCCCCACGGCTCATAGGCGTCGAAAAGCGGCATGTGGGCCATGACCATGATTGGCGTGCTGGCCGAAAGATGGGCGACATCGTCGCCGATCCAGGCGATCTGCTCCTCGCCCAGAAAGCCCGCCCCCGAAGGGCGCAGATTCACCACATTGACCAGGGCGATGAAGTGGACGCCGCCATAGTCGAAGCTATACCAGCCGGTCCCCTTGGTTCCCTGGCCGTAGCGCGCCAGGTAGGCCTTGCCGTTCCCCTCATCCAGGGTGTCGTGCTCGCCGGGAACGTGAAAGACCGGCACGCCCAGTTCCCCCAGCATCTGGTCGGCGGTGTCGAACTGCGCGTCCTTGGAAAGATGGGTGATGTCGCCGGTGTGGATGACGAACGAAGGCGCGGTCGGCAGGGCCCTGATGCGGGCGATCGCCTCGCGCGTGGTGGCGATGGCGTCGGGATTGGCCGCCTTGTCGAAGCCGACATGGGTGTCGCTGATCTGGGCGAAATTCAGGGCGCCGGCGGACCGCGTCGCCGCCGTCGCCTCGCCGATCAGGACCGATGAAGCGACGCCGCCACTCATCGTCCACAGAACCCCCGTGCCGGCCCAGGCCATGCATTTCATCAGGCCGCGGCGGCCGATCGTGCGGTCGGTTGAGAAGGGGTCGTCGCGGGAAGAGGTCATGAGAGCCTGCCAAGAGCGCGTGATTCGCTACATGGTCAGACGTCCGGCGAGGCTCGTTTATTCCACGCTCATGAGCCCTATTTGCCGGCGACGTCACGGCGGGAGCGGAGCGGCCACGGCCGGCTGGGGGCCGTGATTTAGGTGAGGTCCGCTATCGGAACTCCGGCCATCTTGGCGAGCGCCGCGACGGTGTTCAGGTTGCGGGCCGTGCCGGCCTTGGCGGCGGGGATTTTCAGCTTCGATTGGGCCATGCCCGATCCGTAGCTGACGTAGATCTCACGCACGCCAAGACGGACCTCCTCGTCCTTGCGACCGGCGACGCCAGCCAGCGCGTCGGCGGGCGGCGGCGCGTTCAGGAAGGTCGCCACGGTCCGGTTGGGCGGCGCGTCCGGGAAGGGATTGGCGGCCAGCACGGCGGCCATTTGCGCGCCGGTGCGCACGACGACGCCGACCGGTCTGCCGGCATGGGCTTCCAGGCCCGCCTCCAACGCCGCCTTGACCTTCGCTTCCGACAGGCCGCTCTCGAAGACCACGTTGCCGCTGGCAATAAAGGTGCGCACGGCGGTGAAGCCGGCCGCTTCGCAAAGAGCCTTCAGGTCGCTCATCGCCAGCTTGCCCGTGCCCCCCACATTCACGGCGCGCAGGAGGGCGACGAAGGCCGTCATGGTCGATTTTCCCGGCCGTGGAAGATGCGGGTGACGACGACGGCGTCGATCGTCACACGATAACGAACCACGTATGCGTCCCGACCGTATTTGACCACGAGTTCCCGCCGCCCCGCACCCTTGCCTGGTCGGCCTCGCTCCGGAAAATCGCCAAGCGACCGAACCGCGGCGAGCAATGCGTCGGTCGCCGCCAGAGCCGCGCGTTGGTTTTTGATCGCCAAAAACGCCTCAAGCCGCGCCACATCCTTTCGGCGGTGGGCGCGAGCCGAACAGGCCTCATGCCTTGGCTTTGAACCGTTTGACGAGCGAGTCGCGCATGCGCATCAACGCCTCTTCCGCCGATACCGATTCGCCGGTCCTCTCATATTCGGCGAACCGCGCCTCGTCCTCGGCCCAATCGTCGTCCAAGGCGTCCGAAATCAGGGACGTCGCATAATCACGAACGGGCTTGCCCGCCGTCTCGGCCGCCGCCTCCAAGCGTTCCGAAAGGTCCGCCGGAAGTTCCAGTTTCAATCCGCCATCCGCCATGGCCCGATGATCCCCCTCCGGAAGCGACCCGTCAACTATCCAGAAAACTCCGCAGCTTGCGGCT
>JBDTIW010000145.1:0-6252 GCA_039936215.1 Caulobacteraceae bacterium
TTGAGCGAGGCCTTCGGCGGGGCCTATCTGAAGGGCGCCTTCGCCGGCCGGCGGGGGGGCGCCAAGACCCTGCTGCTCGACCAGTCCATCGTGGCGGGGCTCGGCAATATCTATGTCTGCGAGGCCCTCCACCGCGCCAGGGTGTCGCCGGTCAGGCCCGCCTCGGCCTTGAGCGGGCGCAAGCTGGCCGACCTGGCGCGGGCGGTGCGGTCGATCCTGGAGGAGGCCATCGCGGCGGGGGGATCGACCCTGCGCGACTACGCCGGCGCCGACGGGGCGCTGGGCTATTTCCAGCACCGCTTCGAGGCCTACGGTCGGGCCGGAGAAGCCTGCGGATCGCCGGGCTGCGGTGGCGCGATCGTGAGGATCGTCCAGGCTGGGCGTTCCACCTACTATTGTCCGGTCTGCCAAAGGTGAGGGCGATCGGCTCCTGGCGCGCCCCATGGGCGGCGGCCCTCGCGGCCCTGGCGTGCTCGGTCGCGAGCGCCAGCGCCCAGCCGCCGGTGTGGATCGCCCACGGCCCCCATTCGACCCTGGTCCTGTTCGGCTCGGTCCATCTGCTGCCGGTCGGCCTGGACTGGGAGCCTCCGGTTCTCGTTCGGGCCCTGGCCAAGGCGGGCGAGGTGTGGTTTGAGCTTCCCATCGACGCGGCCACCGACGCCGAGGCGGCCCGCTTGGCGCGGGCGCGGGGCGCCTTGCCCCCCGGCGAGAGCCTTGCCGCCGATCTGACCGCCGACCAGTCGGCGCGCCTTACGCGGGTGGTCGCGTCTCTGGGCGCCGCGCCACAGGCCATCGATGGGATGCGCCCGTGGCTGGCCGAGATCACCCTGTCGCTGACCGCCGACGAGCGCGCCGGCGCCGTGGCCTCCCTGGGGGTTGAGCAGCAGATCCAGCAATGCGCCCCGCCCACCGCGCGGCGGCGCGCCCTGGAAACCGCGGGCCAGCAGATCGACTTCCTGGCCGACGCCGCCACCGCCGACCAGGTCGCCTCGCTGGACGAGAGTCTCCATGAGATCGAGGAGCGCCCGGGCTCCTATCGCCAGGTTGTGGCCGAGTGGATGAGTGGCGATCTGCCGGCCCTGGACGGTGACGCCCTCGCGCCCCTGCGTAAGGCGTCGCCCGCCCTGTACGCGCGGCTGATCACTCAGAGAAACCAGCGCTGGGCGGAGGCGATGGCGGGCAGGCTGGCCCGGCCGGGCGTCACCGTGGCGATCGTCGGGGTGGGCCATCTCATCGGCCCCGGCGGCGTGCCCGCCCTGTTGCGCGCCCGCGGGGTCAGAGTCGAAGGGCCGTGAGGTAAAGGCTCCCCCAGCGGCGACGCGCCGATTGACCGATCCAGGGCCTTCCCCTATATCCGCGCCTCCCGTTTTCAGGTCGCTCGCCGCCGCGTCGGCGGGCGCCATCGCAAGGTTCTCTCGTCCATGGCCAACAACCCCGGCGCCAAGAAGGCGATCCGCAAGATCGCGCAACGCACCGAGGTCAACAAGGCCAGACGCTCGCGTGTTCGCACCTTCCTTCGCAAGTTCGACGAGGCGCTGGCGGTGGGCGACGCCGGCGCCGCCAAGGCGGCCTTTACGGTCGCCCAATCGGAACTCATGAGAGCGGTCGGCAAGGGCGTGGTTCACCCCAACACCGGCTCGCGCAAGGTCTCGCGGCTGCACCGTCAACTGAAGAAGCTGGCGGTTGCCTAGATTCCGGACGCGGACTCATAACTCTCTGAGTTTACTAACTTATTTGTGACAGTCCGAGGAAATGGCGGTGCTACGTCCAAACCGCCAGTGCGACAAATTGGACCCTCGGCCGCGGCCCAAAAAAAAGTGATCGAGCCCTTTTCCTTGACCTGTCGGGACCTTCCGCGTGTCAACCAAAATCGCGGGCGATTCGCAACATTTTGGCGTTGACGGCGCCTCCGCCGGGGCTAGTCTGAAAGTCCTCAACGCTTTCGACCTTGTGCGGAAGAAAACACGACGGCGGCGCCAGCGGCGCCGCTGACCGAGGGGGTGTGCCAGTAAGCTTGCGGTCGCTCGGCGGGTGTCCGTCGCGGGCCGTTCTACTCCCCGTCGGGGGAGACAAATAGGATCGGGGAAACGGGGCGCATGGCGACGAACGGGCTGTCGGCGGCGATGATGGCGACGCCGGCCGGGAACATCTGGACCAAGGCGAGCCATGCCCTCAGGTGCGAGCTTGGCGAAGACGCCTTCGGCTCGTGGCTGGCCCCCGCCGCGGTGCGTCCGACCCCCGACGGGGCCCTATGCCTGGTCACCCCGACCGGCATCGCCCGTGACTGGATCCGCCGCTACGCATGGCGGCGCATCGCTGAACTGTGGGCCGCCAACGACCCCGAGGGCCGGACCCTCAATCTCAAGTCGCGCCTGGAGTTCGAGACCGAATGCGGCGGCGCGCCTGACCATGAGCTGGAGATCGTGGCGGCCGATCCCATCTCCACCGACGCCGCGCCGGCCGCCGCGTCGGCCAAGGCCTGTCCCAGCGGATGCCTGCAGGAGCGGCTCAGCTTCGAGACCTTCGTCGTCGGTCCGGCCAACGAGTTCGCCCACGCGGTGGCCCGACGGGTGGCGTCCTGGGTCGACGGGCACTTCAATCCGGTGGTCTTTCACGGCCCCTACGGCTTTGGCAAAACCCATCTCTTGAACGCCATGGCCTGGGAGGCGATGAAGACCGCCCCTTCGCGCAAGGTCGTCTATCTGACCGCCGAGCGGTTCCTCTCCAGCTTCGTGCGCGCCTTGATGGAGCGGCGAATGGCGGCCTTCAAGGACGAATTGCGCACCGCCGACCTGCTCCTCATCGACGATGTCCATTTCATCGGTGGCAAGCAGTCCACCCAGGAGGAGCTGTTCCACACCCTCGCCGCCCTGATGGAGGATGGCCGCCGGGTGGTCTTTTCGGCCGACCGGCCGCCCGCCGCCCTGACCGAGATCGACGCGCGCCTGCGCTCCCACCTCTCGGCCGGCCTGGTGTGCGGCATCGAAGCGGCCGACCGGTCCCTGCGCCTTGGCATATTGGAGCGCAAGCTGAAGGTCCTGGCCCGTCAGCAGGGCTTCGCCGGCGCCATGCGCCCCGAGGTCCAGGCCTTCCTCGCCGACCGCTTCACCGACAGCGTGCGCGAACTGGAAGGGGCGCTCAACACCCTGGTCGTGCGGGCCGGCGCGGGGGTAGGCCAGGTCAGCCTGGACGAGGCCCAATGCCTGTTGCGTCCGCATCTGCGCGGCGGCGAGCGGCGGGTCACCGTGGACGAAATCCAGAAGGCCGCTTCGGAGCACTTCGGGCTCAAACAGGCCGACCTGATCTCCCAGACCCGCACCCGCGCCGTGGCCCGTCCCCGCCAGGCGGCCATGTGGCTGGCCAAACAGCTCACCACCCGCTCCCTGCCCGACATCGGCCGCCGCTTCGGCGGTCGCGACCACACCACCGTCCTGCACGCCGTCCGCCGCATAGAGGAGCTCCGCGCCGCCGATTCGGGTCTGGCGCGGGACCTGGAGGTGCTGGTGAGGAAACTGAGGGGGTAGGAGGCCGGCGCCGCCCGGGGCTTTACCCCCTCGGCCCCACCCCGTTCTTGGCGAAGAAAGCCAGCATCCGGGCCCAGCCGTCCTTGGCGTCGGCGGCGTTGTAGCTGTCGCGGTAGTCGGCGTGGAAGCCGTGGCCTGCGTTGGGATAGACGACGATCTCGCTCGTGGTCTTGCCCGCCGCCGCCAAAGCCGCGCGCATGGCCGGAACGCTGGCCGCCAGGCCATCCTTGCCGCCGTAGAGACCCAGGACCGCCGCGTGAAGCTGGCCGGCCAGCTTGACCGGCCACAGCCGGCCCGGCTCACCCCCGTTTACCGGCGGGACCATGCGGCCATACCAAGCGACGCCGGCCTTGAAGTCGGGAAATTCCTCGCAGGCCAGCCAGGTGACGCCGCCGCCCCAGCAGAAGCCGGTGACGGCGATCCTGGAGGCGTCCACATAGGGCTCGCTCTTGAGGAACTTCAAGGCCGCGCCGACATCGCCCATGACCTGCTGGTCCGACGCCTGGCTGACGATCTTGATCACGGCGGCCAGGTCGGTGAGCGGGGCCGGGTCGGCCACGCGGACGAAAAAGGCCGGGGCGATGGCCACATAGCCGAGCTTGGCCAGGCGCCGGCAGGTGTCCCTGATGTATTCGTGCAGGCCGAACACCTCGGAGACCACCAGCACGGCCGGAAACCGCCCCGGCGCCTTGGGCCGCGCCACATAGGCCGGCAGGGCGAAATCGGCCGCCGGCAGGGTGACCGTCCGGGTGATCAACCCAGCCTCGTCGGTGTGGATGGGCTCGGCCGTCGCGCTCCAGGCCGCGGCCGCGTAGCCGGCGAAAAACAGGCCGCCGACGGCGCGCCTGGAAAGGTTGAAGTCTTCGGGCGCGGCGCCTTCGGGCCGGGTCAGGACGGGCATGGTGCATCTCCTCTGAAGGCGTCCATGGTCGCCCCGCCGCCCCGCTGTTGTCAAAGCCCTATCGGGGCGCGGCGCGGCGAAGGGTCAGATTGATCCGGCCGCCGTCCGGGACAAGGCGCGAGGAGCCGGCGAGGATGCGGTCGATGCCGTGAAAGGCTAGGCGCGCCTCGCCGGCCAGGACGCAGACGTCCCCCGAGGCTAGGCGCAGGGAGCGGGTCGGGGCCTGGCGCTCCAGCCCGCCGATGCGGAAGATGGCCGTATCGCCCAGGGAGACCGACAGAACGGGGAAGGAGAAGTCGGCCTCGTCGCGATCCTGGTGCAGGCCCATGCGCGCCCCGGCCCGGTAGAGGTTGACCAGGCAGGCGTCCGGCGGCGTCGCCGCGTCGGCCAACTCGGCCCACAGATACAACAAGGCCGGCGGGATCGCCGGCCAGGCCGAGCCGCTCGCCGGGTGAACGGGCTGGTAGCGGTAGCCGCCGGCATCGCTAACCCAGCCCAAGGGTCCAAGATTGGTCATATCCACGCTCATCGTCCCCCCGCCGGGGGTGACCGGCCGATAGAAGGGCGCGCCGCGCGCGGCGTCCATCGCCGCCTCTATCAGAGCCGATTGAGCCTCCCTATCGAGATGGCCTGGATGGAGGCGAAAGCCGGGGGGCGTCATGGGCTTGAGTCTAGCACGCCGTGGCGCGGCGCCCTTGCGACGCCCGTCCCGCCTCCCATATCGGAACCCGTGCGGCCCTTCCGATGAGGAAAGTTTCGCCTGGGCCAACAAAGGGGTCGGTGGGCGCATCGCCCCGGCCCTTGAGAACTAGAGATCAAGCCGGGAACGGCCGCACCACGGCGCTTCATCGCATGGAGGCCAAAGCGAGCGTTCGCCGCGAGACGAAAAGGTGAGAGAGAAGACATGAGCAAGATCATCGGTATCGACCTTGGCACGACCAATTCGTGCGTCGCCATCATGGACGGCAAGACCCCCAAGGTCATCGAGAACGCCGAGGGCGTTCGCACCACTCCCTCGGTGGTGGCCATTCTGGAGGATGGCGAGCGCCTGGTCGGCCAACCGGCCAAGCGCCAAGCGGTGACCAATCCGGAAAACACCCTGTTCGCCATCAAGCGCCTGATCGGGCGCAACTTCACCGATCCGATGGTCGACAAGGACAAGGGCATGGTGCCCTATGAGATCGTCAAAGGCCCCACCGGGGACGCCTGGGTGCGCGCCCACGGCAAGGACTATTCGCCCCAGCAGGTCAGCGCCTTCATCCTGCAGAAGATGAAGGAGGCGGCGGAAGCCCATCTGGGCGAGAAGGTCGAAAAGGCGGTGATCACCGTCCCGGCCTATTTCAACGACGCCCAGCGCCAAGCCACCAAGGACGCTGGCAAGATCGCCGGCCTCGAAGTCCTGCGCATCATCAACGAGCCGACCGCCGCGGCGCTGGCCTATGGGCTGGAAAAGAACGAGGGCAAGAAGATCGCCGTCTACGACCTGGGCGGCGGCACCTTCGATGTCTCCATCCTGGAGATCGGCGACGGCGTTTTCGAGGTCAAGGCGACCAACGGCGACACCTTCCTGGGCGGCGAGGATTTCGACCTGCGCATCGTCGACTACCTGGCCGACGAGTTCAAAAAGGAACAGGGGGTCGATCTGCGCAAGGACAAGCTCGCCCTTCAGCGCCTCAAGGAGGAGGCGGAAAAGGCCAAGAAGGAACTCTCCTTCACGGCGCAATACGAGGTCAACCTGCCGTTCATCTCCATGAACGCGTCGGGGCCCTTGCACCTCAATATCAAGCTCTCGCGCGCCAAGCTTGAGGCCCTGGTCGAGGATCTGGT